>JAVCCG010000075.1 GCA_030765605.1 Candidatus Alcyoniella australis | reverse complement strand
AGGAAGATCACCAGGTTGGTCTTCTTGTTGGATCGATTCTGGTACTTAAAAAGATAGCCCAGAACCGGGATGTCGCCGAGGATCGGCACCTTGCTCTCGATGATCGAGGAGTCCTCTTTCATCAAGCCGCCGATGATCACGGTCTGGCGGTCCTTGACCACCACGGTGGTGGTGGCCGAGCGCTTGCTGGTGGTTACTCCGACGTTGGAGGCCTGCAGGCCCTCGGGCGATTTGGTGACGTTGCTCGCCTCCTGGTAGATCTCGAGTTTGACGTAGTCGCTCTCGTTGATCTGCGGTGTGACCTTGAGCGTGATGCCCACGTCCTTGCGTTCGATGGTTGTGGTCGGGGTGAATCCGCCGCCGCCGCCCGCGGAGTAGAGCTGGCCGGTGACGAACGGTACGTTGTCCGCGACCACGATCTCGGCTTCCATGTTGTCCATGGCCAGCAGGGTCGGGGTCGATAGCACGTTGACGTCGGAGTCGGATTGGATGGCGCGGAACAGCGCGCCGATGTTGGCGAAGGTCTGTCCGCCGAAGCTGATCGTGCCGTCCACTGCGCCGATGGCTAGGCCGGTGATGCCCAGCGGGTTGGTGGCGGCCTGGTTGATGCCGCCGAAGTTCGACCCGCCGATGACCTGCACGCCGTCGTCGGTGAAGTCGGATGTGGAGCGGGCCTCAAAGCCCAGGTCGAGACCCTTCTCAAGGGTGATCTCGATGATCAAGGCCTGGACGAACACCTGGCGCCGCGGGATGTCGAGCTTATCGATCACGTCTTTGAGCGTCTGGAAATCGTGCGGGTTGGCCACGATCACCAGCGAGTTGGTCCCCGGGTCGGAGGTGATCCGCACCTCGCCCTCGAAGTTGGCCACCGTCGGAGCACCGCCTCCAGTGACCCCCGAGGCCCTCGGAGCCGTCGCGCCCGCTGCGCCGAACACGCCACCGGCCGAAGCGCCGCCGGCCTGCTGATTGCGCTGGCTGGTCGCACGCGTCGCGCCGCCGGCCACCGGGCTGTTGCCGGCCAGGGCGGCCAGCACCTGGGCCAGCTCCTCGGCGTCGGCGTTCTTGAGGTAGATCACGTGGATCTTGCCCTCGCCGCCGGGAATCGGTACGTCGAGCTTGGCCACCAGGTCGCGGATTTTGCGCAGGCCCACGCGGTTGGCCTTGACCACCAGCGAGTTGGTGCGCAGGTCGGCGATGACCTTGGTGATCACGCCCGATTCGGAAGCCGCGGATCCTCTGAGGCGCGAAGAACTCGCGGTTTGGGTGCGCGCTCTACGCGAGCTGCTCGTCGAGCTGGTGCGCGTGGTGCGGCCGCGGGCCGGGGCTGCGACTCCGGCCTGGTCGCCGAACAGCGAGAGGATTTCCTCGGCCACCACCGGTGCGGAGGAATACTTGAGCGGGATGACTTCGATCTGCTCCTCGGTTCCCTCGACGTCCAGCCGCTGGATGATGCGTACGATGCGGTTGACGTTGGCCGCCGAATCGAGGATCACCAGGGTGTTGCTCGGAGCGTAGGCGAACAGGTTGCCCTCGCCCGAGACCAAGTTGCGCAGGGCGCTGGACACCTCTGCGGAGTTGATGTAGTTCAGCGGGTAGAGCTGGGTGATGAATTCGTCCGTGGCCTCGGGAATGTCGGTGCCGGTGTAGGTGGTCACCGGGACTTTACCGCCGTTCTTGCGCGGCACGATTTTGGTCACGGCGCCCATCTTGACAGTAGTGAAGCCGTTGATCTCGAGCACCGAGAGGAAGATCTGGTAGGCGTCCTCCGCACTCACGCAAGAGGGCGAGAGGATCGTGTATTTGCCTGTGACCTTTTTGTCCAGCAGAAAGTGGGTGCCCGTAACAACGCTGATGATCTGCGTGATCTGGGAGATGTCGCAGTCAGTGCACGAGATGTCGACCTGGTCGGACTCGGTGCAGCGGCTCGATCCGGACGCCGTTGCGTCCCCCTCGTCGGCAGTCGTACCCAGGCTCGCACCCGGGCCGTCCTCGTCCTGGGCCAGGGCCGGGATCGACAGCAGCAGGGCGACTGACAAGGCGATCAACAGAATAGAGATAGGCCTGATGCCCATCATGTATGCTCCTCGATTGGGCGCCCCGGAACGTCGAACCGTCCAGAGCGAGTATATTCGGTAAAAGACTCCAAAATTTGCAAAATCATAGGGCTCGGTAAGGGAAAAATCAAGTTGGTCTTTCCAATCCGAAAAAGAGTTTAGCGGCGGCAGCGTTGACGACGACTTCGACGCTGCCGCCGCTGGAGAAAGGAGGATCGAAATGAAGAAACGCGGCCCTGTGTGTCCTGTGTTTGCGTTTAACGACATCCATGTTGCTCCTCGGAGCCGAACCTAACACAACGCAAGGGCCGTGCCAGGCGTCGCTCGAACATGATAATTCCACAACCAGATGATTAAGTGCTGTTTTTAGCACATACGATGCAGCTCACCTTGGGGCATGCGCGTAGGCTGATACGCGCAACCAAGCCACAGATGCGAAGGGCGATTCTCCGGCAATCGGGCCGCGTAAGACGAGCCTTGACGAAGCTTCGCGGGAATCATAAATTATAGATACAAGCTAATCCCACTTTTGCGCCCAAGGCTGGAGGGCACAGCAATGACAGCATTACCCGACAAGATCGTGCGTCTTGCCCGGACCGATGTCTTTGGACCTCGACGCGCTAGGCTGTTTCGGATCAAAGACGTGCTCGAGCACATCGAGCTGCCGCTGGAAGACCAGGGGCTAGCGGCCCTGGAGACCATCGACTTTGTCTACCGCACACTGTGCGGCGTGCTCTACAACTGCGCGCCGACCTCGGGCCATCCGGGCGGCAGCATCTCGTCGGGTCGGATCGTGTCATCGCTGTTCTACGGCACCATGGACTACGACTTCTCGCAGCCAAGAGAAGAGGCGGCGGACATGCTGGTCTACGCGGCCGGGCACAAGGCGCTGGGGCTCTACGCGATGTGGGCGCTGCGCAACGAGCTGATCAGAATCGGCGCGCCGCAGCTGCTGGCCCAGGAGCGAATGCAGCTGCGCTGGGAGGATCTGCTTGGTTTTCGGCGCAACCGCACTCAGGAAACGCCGCTGTTTAAAAAGTTCAACTGCAAACCTCTGGATGGCCATCCGACGCCGGCCATGCCCTTTGTTTCGCTGGCCACCGGCGCATCGGGCGTAGGCGTGCCCGCGGCGTTCGGCCTGGCGTTGGCTGCTCTGGATTATTTCGGCGACGCCGCGCCGCAGGTCAACGTGCTCGAGGGCGAGGGCGGCATGACCCCGGGCCGCGTGCACGAGGCGCTGGCAGCCGCTGCCACGGCCAATCTGCGCAACATTGTGCTGCACGTGGATTGGAACCAAGCGTCCATCGATTCCAACCGCGTGTGCGCCGACCAGGGCCAGCCCGGCGACTACGTGCAGTGGAATCCCACTGAGCTGTGCTACACCCACGACTGGAACGTGATCGAGGTTGAGGACGGCTTTGACCTGCGTCAGGTGCTGGCTGCGCAGGTCCTGGCCAAGGCCGGGATTTCCGATCAGCCCACGGCGATCGTCTATCGCACGATCAAGGGCTGGCACTACGGCATTGAGGGCCGCAAGTCACACGGCGCGGGGCACGGGTTCTGCTCTGAGAACTACTTTAAATACGTTGCAGAACCGTTTGAACAACGCTTTGGCAAGCGCTTCCCCAGGCCCACCGACTGCGGGTCCAACGAGTCGATCGAGCAGATTTTCTTTGAAACGCTGATCGCCATGCGCGAGGCCCTGGAGCAGGAGGGCGCGGCCGCAAGCTTTGCAGTGCAGCGCCTGGGCCTATCCAAGGAGCGTCTGGCAGGGCTCGCGCGCGCCCCGCGGCAGGGCGCTCCCAAGCTTGAGGCGCTGTATTCAGGCGAGCTGCGGGCCGATCAGGTGCCCGACAAACTGGTGCTCGAGCCCGGTTCCAAGGCCACCCTGCGCGGCGCCCTGGGCGATGCTCTCAATCAGCTCAACCTCGCAACCGGCGGCGCTTTGCTGGCTTGCGCTGCGGATCTGGCCGACTCGACATCGATCTCCAAGGCGGCCAAGGGCCTGTCCGAGGGATTTTACAACGCGGCAACCAATCCAACTGGCCGCCTGGTGGCAGTGGGCGGGATCTGCGAGGACGCCATGGGCGGGCTGATGGCCGGGGTCTCGAGCTTCGGCCGGCACATCGGCTGCACATCGTCCTACGGCGCGTTCATCGCGGCGCTGGAGCACATCATTGCGCGGCTGCACGGCATCGGCCAACAGAACATGCACGACCTGACGGGCGACCCGTTCCGCACGTTCATCATGGTCAACGCCCACGCGGGTATCAAGACCGGCGAGGACGGCCCGACCCACGCCGATCCCCAGTGTTTACAGCTGCTTCAGGAGAACTTCCCGCGCGGGATCCTGATCACGCTTACCCCCTGGGAACCACAGGAGGTCTGGCCGCTGCTGATGGCCGGAATCAGCGCGCGTCCGGCAGTGCTCTGCCCGTTTGTCACGCGTCCCAACGAGATCGTGCCCGACCGCGCGGTCTTGGGCGTGGCGCCCGCATCCGCCGCGATCAAGGGGCTCTACAAACTGGTGGCGGGCGACCCGGATGTCAAACCCTACCACGGTACGCTGGTGCTCCAAGGCAGCGAAGTTGGGATCAATTTCACCTTTGACGTACTGCCCGAGCTGCGCAAACAGGGGATCAACCTCAACGTGTATTACGTTGCCAGCTCCGAGCTGTTCGACCTGTTGCCGTCGGATGAGCAGCAGGCGATCTTCCCCGAGGCGCGCGCGCGTGAAGCCATGGGAATTACGGGGTTTACCCTACCCACGATCTACCGCTGGATCAGCTCGTTCGAGGGGCGGAAACGCACGCTGCATCCGTTCAAGGGCGGGCGCTATTTGGGCAGCGGCAAGGCCGAGAAAGTGCTGGAGGAGGGCGGCCTCGACTCGCAGTCGATGCTCGCGGCGATCCTCGATTACGCGCGATACATAGAACAGGCATCGTCCTAAAAAAGGAGTGATGACGTGAAGTTCGCAGATAGGATGTCACGGCTGGGGACTGAGACGGCGTTCGAGGTTTTGGCCAAAGCCCGCGCATTGCAGGCCCAGGGCCGCTCTGTGATCGAGCTCGAGATCGGCGAGCCGGACTTTGACACTCCGCGTCACATCATCGAGGCGATGAAGCAGGCGCTGGACAGCGGGTACACGCATTACAGCCCGTCCGCGGGCCTTCCGGACCTGCGCAAGGCGATCGCCCACGACGCGGGCAAGCGGCGTGGGATCGAGCTTGATTCCGATATGGTGGTGGTCACACCGGGTGCCAAGCCCATAATGTTTTTCACTATTATGGCCCTGGTCAACGAGGGTGACGAGGTGATTTACCCTAATCCGGGGTTCCCGATTTACGAGTCGGTGATCAACTTTGTCGGGGCCAAGCCCGTGCCGATCAGGCTGCGCGAGGAGCTCGATTTCGTGTTCGACGTGGACGAGCTGGCCGCGCTGATAACGCCTAAGACCAAGCTTTTAATACTTAATTCGCCGCAGAACCCCACGGGCGGCGTGCTGACCGCCGAAGATGTGCGGCGGGTGGCGGATCTGGCAAAGCAGCATGATCTCTGGGTTTTAAGCGACGAGGTCTACCTCAACATCCTCTATGAGGGCAAGTTCGAGACCTTGACCGCCATTGACGGCATGCTGGAGCGCACGATAATTCTTGATGGATTTTCAAAGACCTACGCCATGACCGGCTGGCGCGTGGGCTACGGGATCATGCCCCACGAGCTGGCGGCCGGGGTGGCGCGGCTGCAAACCAACTCCAACTCGTGCACCAACACGGCGGTGCAACGTGCCTGTATTGCAGCGATTTCCGGTCCCCAGGACGATGTACACACAATGGTCGCCGAGTTCAAACGTCGGCGCGACGTGATCGTCGATGGGCTGAACGACCTGCCGGGCGTGAGCTGCCGCAGACCGCGCGGCGCGTTCTACGTGTTCCCCAACATCACGGAAACAGGCAAAGATTCGCGCTTCCTCGAGGATTACTTCCTGCAGGAGGCCGGGGTGGCGACCCTCAGCGGCACGAGCTTTGGCAAGTTCGGCGAAGGGTATCTGCGCCTGTCGTACGCCGCCTCGATCCAGAATATCGAGGAGGCGCTGCGCCGGATGCGCGCTGCCCTGGAAAAGCTCTGACCGACCCGACCGGCGACATTTCCAACATTGCCCATCGAAGCCTATTTTTCAGCGACTTAGGGCGATAAGGTCAAGTAATACTTTACCTATCGGGTTCACCGAAAAACCATACTGTAATCCTTATTTAACATCGAGTTGCACGCGAACCTCTGATAAATTGCTTGAGGTGTTGCATACGAATTGGGATTTCAAATCACAGATTTCGTATAGGTTACGAAGCGCGTATAGTCGTTGAAATTACTTGGTAATCGCGATTTGGCTCCATGCGATGTTCATATACTGCTTTTCCCTGTCGCGCAAGTTGCTGATTAATCAGGGTAATCTTGAAACCGCATGCATGCGATAATCTTTCGAAAAAAACCGCGATTTCCCTGTAATTCCGGGCAAGTACGATTGCCCTT
>JAVCCG010000074.1 GCA_030765605.1 Candidatus Alcyoniella australis | reverse complement strand
TGCTGGTGATCGACTATCAGCAGAAGCTTTTTCCGCACGTGCTCGACTGGGATCAAATCGAACGCCGAGCCCTGTTCGCAATCGAGTGCCTGCGTCGCCTGGAGCTGCCGATGGTGGTCAGCGAGCAGTACCCGCGCGGACTGGGACCGACGCTGCCCTCGATCCAGCAGGCGCTGGGCGAGGCCTATCGCCCGCTGTCCAAGACCACGTTCTCCTGCCTGGCCGACGCGGACCTGGCTCGCGCCGTGGCCGACACCGGCGCCAAAACGCTGTTGGTGATCGGCATCGAGACCCACATCTGCGTGGCTCAGACCGTGCTCGAGGCGCTGGAGCACTACCGGGTACACGTGCTGGCCGACGCGGTGGGCGCTCGCGCCCAGATCGACCATCGTCTGGGGCTCGAGCGCATGGCGCGCTCCGGCGCGATAATCACGACCGCCGAGGGCGCGGTCTACGAGCTGCTGCGCGAGGCCAAGACGCCTGAGCACAAACGGCTGTTCGAGCTGCTCAAGTGAGAAACGTCCGGGCTGCGGGTGGCGAAATGGCGTTGAAGCCCGATTCCTCGGCGTGATACGCTCCGAGCATTAAACAGGCGGGGCGAAAATTTGAAAATCTATCTATCCATCGCAGTCGCGGCAGCGACCATGCTCGCCGCAATATTTCTTCTTGGCCTCGAGGGACAGGCTGACGACGGGCGGGCTGTTGATGAGGCGATCGCGCAAAATCAAATGAGCGAGACAATGAATCAGGCCCAGACGCAAGGCGACGTGGCGCAGCTGCTGGCCGGGATGACCCTCGAGCAGAAGGTCGGGCAGCTGTTCTTCATCGGCTTTGACGAGCCGCGCTCGCGCGACACAATCGAGGAGCTGATCCGCGAGAGCGGGTTCGGCAACGTGATTTTGTTCAAGCGCAACCTACGCGATCCGCTGCAGGCCGCGCAGCAGAACAACCGCTTGCAGGCCGTGGCGCGCCAGAGCAGCGGCGTGCCGTTGTTGATCGGCATCGACCAGGAGGGCGGCCGGATTAAGCGCATGGATCAGGGCGTGACCGTGATGCCCAGCGCGCTGTACCTGGGGCTGCACTGCGGTCCCGAGCAGGTGCGCGAGGCCGGACGCATCGTCGGCTCGGAACTGAGCGCGATGGGGTTTTGCGTCAACTTCGCGCCGGTCTGCGACGTGGACTCCAACCCGGCCAACCCGGTGATCCACGCGCTGATGCGCAGCTTTTCCGACGACCCGAACCAGGTCGCGCTGCTCGCCGGGGCCTATCTCGAGGGCCTGCAATCCGGCGGCTGTTTGGGCGCGGCCAAGCACTTCCCGGGGCACGGCGACACGGGGAGCGACAGCCACAAGGGGCTGCCGGTGCTCGACATCGGCCTCGACACATTGCGCTCGCGCGAGCTGATCCCCTACCGCGCACTGATCGCGGGCGGCGGACTGTCGATAGTGATGACCGCCCACGTGCAGTATCGCACGCTGGTCGGCGACGAGTTCCAGCCCGCCACGCTCTCGCCGCGGATGATCAGCGGACTGTTGCGCGACGAGCTGGGGTACGACGGTGTGATCGTGACCGACGACATGGAGATGGGCGCGATCGTCCAGACCCTCGATCCGGGCGAGGCCGCGGTACGCGCTATCGAGGCCGGCTGCGACATGCTGATCTACTGCTGCACGCCGCAGCGTCAGCTCGCTGCTCGGCGCGGAATCCTCGATGCCGTGCGCTCGGGCCGCATCGACCAGGCGCGCATCGACCGCTCGGTGCTGCGCGTGCTCGAGCTCAAGCAACGGCTGGGACTGTTCCAGACCGGTGGGATGGTCGACACGCAGATGATCGACCAGCGCGTGGGCACGCCAGCCAACCGGGCGTTTCGCGAGTCGCTGGACAACCTGCCGCGTAAGCCCAACCGGCCGAGTTCCGGTTGGAGCCCGCTGTAACCGGAGGAGATCAATGGAAGGCAGAATGGCCGCGCTGGACTGGGGCATTGTCGCGCTGTACATGCTCGCCGTCCTGGGCGTCGGCGTCTTTCTGTCCAAACGTGTAGGCAAGAACATCAGCGAATATTTCATTGGCGGCCGCAAGCTGCCGTGGTGGATCGCGGGCACGAGCATGGTCGCCACGACCTTTGCCGCGGACACGCCGCTGTGGGTCACTGGCGAGATCGCGCGACACGGCATCGCGGGCAACTGGTTCTGGTGGAACACGATCCTCTCGGGTTTCTGGGGCGTGGTGCTCACCGACCTGGGGCAGTTCGCCCTGGCGATGATCGGCTCGGTGGCATTGGCGATTATCGCCGTGGGCCGCACCGGCGGCGTGGACGGGTTGATCGCCGGACTGACCGAGCGCTTCGGCGACGCGGGTCCGATCCTGGCCTTTGTCCCGGACGTCAAGACCGCGGGCTGGATGCCGCTGTCGCTGTTCCTGGTTTTCCTGTGCGTCAACTAGTGGGCCAGCTGGTATCCCGGAGCCGAGCCCGGCGGCGGAGGTTACGTGGCCCAGCGGATGCTCGCCACGCGCTCGGAGCGCGACAGCATGCTGGCCACGCTGTTGACCAGACCCACGCCGCGCGATGTGCTGGTCGGCTTCTTCACCAAGGTCAAGCCCCGCGGCCCGGGCTGGAAGCCGGTTACGCAGGCCCTGGGACAACCCGCGGGACGCTGGTCCGACCTCTCAGGCATGGCGCTGAACTTTGTGCTCGGCTGCGCCATGCTCTACTCGGCGATCATCGGTATCGGGCGGCTGATCCTCGGGCCGCGCTATATCGGCGTGTTGCTGATGATCGGCTTTGCGGTCAGCGGCGCATTGCTGCTGGGGCGCATCAACCGCGAGCTGAAAGACACCGAATGATTGGTCGGCGGATCGCCGCGCTCGCGGCGGTGTTGCTGCTGCTGTTGCTCGCCCCGGCGCAGTCGTGGGCCTGCTGGCTGCCGGTGGTCGCACCGTGCGAGATGTTCCACGGCAACGTGCTGCGCGCAGGCGCGGTGGCTATCGTCCGACTAACGCCCGAGTCGCTGCTTAGCCTGGGGATTCACGCCACGCGCGCCGGAGATTGGCAACGCGGCGCCGCGTTGCTCGCGCCGTTGAGCAAACGCTTCGCCCTGGCCGACGACGTGGTCGCGCTGCCCCTGGCGCGCTGTTTAATCAACTTGGGCGATCCCGCACGGGCGCTGTCAGTGCTCGAGGGGGCGTTGCGAACTGCGCGCGGCCCGTGGGCCGACGAGGCGCGCGTGCTTGCCGCGCGGGCCCTGATCGACCTGGGGCAGTTGCAACGTGCCGAGGCATCGTTGGACCTGGTGGCCGCGGGCGAGGGCCGCATCCTGACCGAGGCCGATCTGGTCCGCGCATTGCTCTATGCGCGGCAGGGTGAGGCCACACACACGCGCGCGCTGCTCGAGCGCTTCAGTCGCGAGGATCCGACATTCCGCGAGGCTTTTCATGAGCCCGAGTTCAGCGCGTTGTACCAGCGCGCCTTGGGCGGGCGGCCGATCGTGCTGGACGCCGAGGGGTTGACCCAACGCGCTGCGACGCTGTTGCAGGAGCAGCAGTACCAATCGGCGCTGCAAACCTGCCTCGAGCTCGAGCGCCGCTTTCCCGCAGTGGCCGGGCGCACCGGCTTTCTCTGGACCTGGGCCAAGGTCTACTTCCGTCTCACCGACCGCGAGGGCCGGGAAACCAAATACTCCGAGCTCTATGCGCGCTACCGCAACGCAAAAAAAGCGGCGGGCCAGTATCGCGCGGGAATCGCGGCCTGGCGCAGGGGCCGGGTCGAGGACGACGATCTGGCGCTGGCGCACTATCGCCGGGCGTTCGAGCTTCAGCCGCGGGCGCGCGACGCGCGCAATGCATTGATGCGCGGCGGCAGGCTGGCCCTGGCCCGCGGCCGCTTTGCCGACGCCGAGCGCTTCTTCCTCGACGTGGCCCGCAGCTATCCACGATCCAGCAATGCGGACGAGGCGCGGATGCTCGCCGGGGTCTGTATGCTCGCCGATGGTCGGCCCGGCGACGCGGCCCAGCTGCTCGAGGAGTTGGCGTCCGAGCGCGGCGCGCAGACTCCCGGCGCACTGTACTGGGCTTGGCGCGCACGCCAGGCTCAAGGGCACGAGCGCAACGCTGCGGCGCATTTACGCAATTTGCAACGGCGCTACCCGCGCTCGTACTACGCCGCAATGACCCAGCTGGATCCGGCTGCGGAAAGCTGGAACTACGACGCCGAGATGTCCGGGCTGCTGATCGAGGCGCGCGGTGACCGCGACCAACGCGCAACGGCCGCGGCGAGCGTCTTGCTTCAAGAGATCGGGCGTATCGATGATCGCGAGCTGCGCATCGGCTGCGCGGCCCGGGCGGTCAGGCCGCTGACGCGTGTGCTGCTGTTGATCGAGGGAAACGTCGGGTCCCTGGCCAGGCCCGACCTCAAGCTGCTGCTCGACGCGGCGCCGGACACCATGCACGGGCGCTGGGCAGCGCTGGCGCTGTACGAGCTTAGCGGCGAGACGCGTTGGAGCCTGCGCCTAGTCTATCGGTTGATGGCCGAGGACGATGGTGCGCGGTCCCTGGATGATCTGCCGGGGCTTGATCCGCGGCGTCTGGTCTACCCGCCGACCTGGATCGAGCTGGTCGACGCGCAGTGCCGCATCGAAGATCTCGATCCGGCCTTAATGCTGTCGCTGATCCGCCAGGAGAGCGCGTTCGACGCCGATGCGATCTCCGTGGCCAACGCCCGCGGCCTGTGCCAATTTATTCCGCCGATGGTCGATTCGGCCGCGGCCAGCCTCGGGCTGGAGGGCCTGCGGCCGGACCAGGTCTACGACCCGGAGCTCAACGTGTGCCTCGGCGTGCGCCATCTGCACGACCTGCTGGTCCAACACGACGGCAACATAGTGCTGGCCCTGGCCGGGTACAACGCCACCGAGCCGGTGGCCCTGACCTGGAGCGAGCGCGGACTGGCCGCCATGCCGCCCGATCTGGCGGCCGAGGCGATCATGTTCGCCGAGACCCGCGGCTAC
Organism: Candidatus Alcyoniella australis; assembly: GCA_030765605.1. NCBI lineage: Bacteria > Candidatus Lernaellota > Candidatus Lernaellaia > Candidatus Lernaellales > Candidatus Alcyoniellaceae > Candidatus Alcyoniella > Candidatus Alcyoniella australis. The sequence continues at coordinate 20,411 of JAVCCG010000074.1, read as the reverse complement.
GTGAAGACCATCCTGAGCAACGTCGCGGTCTACCGTCGATTGTACCGCACGGGCAGCTTTGAGCTGCAGCAAGGCACGCGAGCGAACTAGCTACATGGATCAACGAGTTTCTCCGCGGCGCGGGCAATGTTGTTGATCGAGATTCAGCGTTACCGCACGGGCAGCTTCAAGCTTTCGAGCGACGCGGCGCGCTGACTGCGCCGGCCGGCCGTGGTAATCTGCTCAACACGACACGGAGGTACGCGATGAAGGTGGTTGCCTACCAGGATGTGCAGGGAATACTGCTCGACGATCCGGGAATGAGCGGAGTGTCGCTACGCGTGGTCGCCGGGCCTCAGGACGGCTGCAACAACTTCGTAATGCGCGTGTTCCAGATCGCGCCCGGCGGCTACACCACGCGTCACGCTCACCCGCACGAGCACGAGGTGTTTTTCTTCGAGGGCTCGGGCGAGGTACTCAACGAGGATCGCTGGATGCCGGTGGAATGCGGCTCGGTGGCTGCGATCAACGGCGGAGTCGAGCACCAGATCAAGGCTGGCGAGCAGGGGCTGAAATTCATCTGCGTGGTCCCGGTGCTGCGCGAGTCCAAAGTTTCGGACCGCAGCCCCAACCCCTCCGGCGGCTGAGGCGAAGAACGGTCGACCAATGAGGGCGAGGCTGGAGCAACTGGCCCACGCTGCCGCATCCTTCCCCCTACGACCCGGGGTCTACCTATTCCGCGACGAGGCGGGGCGGGTGATCTACGTGGGCAAGGCCAAGGCGCTACGCAATCGCGTGCGATCCTACTTTTCCTCCACCGAGCCCGGATCCAAGACCGAGCACATGCTCGCGCGCGCCGCAGCGCTCGAGTTCATCGTGTTGCCCAACGAGACCGAGGCGCTGCGCGTCGAGAACGAGCTAATTAAAAAGTATCGACCGCGCTACAACGTGCGGCTGCGCGACGATAAGACTTACGCCTATTTGCGCTTCAACCTGCGCGAGCAGTGGCCGCGGCCGACGATCACCCGCCGCGTGCGCTCGGACGGCGCGCTGTACTACGGGCCGTTCACCCACCAGGTCGAGCTCAAGCGGATCCATCGCGCATTGGAGCGTTCGTTCCCGCTGCGCAAGTGCACCGACCGCCAACTGGCCGCGCGCGATCGGCCCTGCATTAACGGCGAGATGGGGCGCTGCCTGGGGCCGTGTAGCGGCGCGGACCCAGAGCAATACGCGCGGGTGGTCAGCGACGTGCGCCGCGCCTTGGGCGGCAGCGGCGATGAGCTGGCCGCAGAGCTGCAACTGCGCATGGAGGCCGCGGCCGAGAATCTGGACTTCGAACGCGCGGCCCAGCTGCGCGACCAGGTCGAAGCGGTACGCAACGTGTTCGGCTCGGCCGAGATGGTGATGAGGTGCTTCGACGACCTGGACGCCGTGGGGCTCTATCGCCGAGGAGGCGCGGTGGCCGTGGCGCTGCTGTTCGTGCGCGCGGGACGCGTGCTGGGACGGCACGTGGTCGACTTCAGCGGGTTGGAGGTTGACGACGAGGAACTGCTCTCGTCGTTCATCTCGCGCTACTACCTGGGCGGCACGCTGATCCCGCCGCGAATCCTCGTGCCGCTCGAGCTGCCCGACGCCGCGGCCCTGGGCGAGCTGCTGAGCGAGGCGCGCGGCGCGCGGGTCGAGCTGAGTTGGGCGCGACGCGGCAGGCCGCGCGAGCTGGTGCGCACTGCCCGCGAAAATGCCGAGGCCTCGTTCGAGGCATTGCGCGACGCGGCGGCCGACGACGAGCTGTTACTAGAATCGTTGCAGAAACGACTGCGCCTGAAGTCGTTACCGCGACGCATCGAGTGTTACGACGTGTCGAACACCGGCGGCATGCAGGCCGTTGCCAGCCAGGTGACGTTCGTTGACGCCCGTCCGGACAAGGCGCTCTACCGTCGTTACAAGATCAAGGACGTTCCCGCGGACCAGGGGGGCGACGTGGCGATGTTGCGCGAGACCCTGCTGCGCCGCGGACGCCGCGCGTTGGAGCGCAAAGACTGGCCCGACTTGCTGGTGATCGACGGCGGCCGGGGGCAGGTGGCCGCAGCCCAGGCCGCGCTGGACGACCTTGAAATCAAACGCGGGCCGGAGCTGATCGGCCTGGCCAAGCCCAATGAGCGCGAGCTGGCCCGCGGCGAGGCGCGCGACAAGGTCTATTTGCCCGGCCGCGTTAATCCGCTGCTGCTGCCCAAGGGCTCGGACGCGCTGTTCCTGCTGATGCGGCTGCGCGACGAGGCGCACCGCTTTGCCCTGGCAGCCCATCGCAAGCAGCGCGGCAAGGCCTCGCTGGCCTCGGCCCTCGATGGCGTACCGGGCCTGGGTCCCAAACGCAAACGCGCGTTGCTGCGGCACTTTGGCTCGGTGGAGCGCATCCGGCAGGCTGACGTTGAACAGCTCTCCGCAGTGCCCGGAGTGCCCGAGTCGATCGTCCGCGCCCTGCGCGAGCGCCTCGAGCAAGGCGGTTGATCAAGCGGCCGATGACGCTGCTGGCCCTGGCGTTGGTCGGCGCGATTTTGCTCGGAGAAGATTGGCCCGGACTGCGGATATGGGCGCTGTGCGGCGCGGTGTTGGCCGCGGCCGCCACGCTGTGGGCGGCGCTGCGCGGGAGGCGGGGCCTGCTGGGGCCGCTGCTGTTGGCCGCTCTGGCGCTATGGGGTATGGGGCGCGGCGCGCATCTGGCGGCCGAGCATCCATTGGCCGAACCGTTCGATGTTCAGGGTCGGCCGCTTAAAGCAACGGTCCAGGGTCTGGTGCTGCGCGACGCGCGGGGCCTGAGCGACCCGGCGCGGCTGCTGATTTTGGTCGAGGGCGTGAAGGTCCGCGGCCGCGAGCTTGAGGGGCAGGGCGCGCGGGCGATGCTCACGGTCTATCAGGGTCAGGTGCAATCGCGGGTCGGCGACCGCGTGCGCTTTTACGGACGGGTCAAGCTGCCCACCAGCTTTCGCAATCCCGGCTGCTTCGACATCGCGGCCTACGAACGGCGGCGCGGGATCGAGCTGCTGGGCTCCCTGGCCGACGCGCGTGATCTCGAGCTACTCCAGCCGGCCGCGGCCTGGCCGCTGCGGCGCGCGCTGGAGGATCTGCGCGGACGCATTCGCAGCAACATCGTGCTCGCGGCGCCCGGGGACGCGGCTGCCGTGCTCTGTGCACTGGTTCTGGGCGAGACCGGGATGATCGACGAGGCACTGCGCGAGACGTTCATCCACTCCGGGGCCGCGCACCTGCTGGCGATTTCGGGTACTCACGTGGCGGCCCTGCTGGCCTTTGTTAGCGTGCTGGTGATGCTGATCTTTAAAGCCCGGCCCAATTGGCTGCTGCGGGTCGACGCGCGCAAGGTCGCTGCGCTGTGTTGCACGCTGACCGTGGCGGGCTACGTGCTGCTGGCCGATCTGCGGATCACGGCCCTGCGCGCGGCGATCATGTTCGGCGTGGCCGCATTGGCTTTGATCAGCGACCGGCTGCGCGATCTGACCTCGGCCGTGTCGTTGGCCGTGGTGGTGATTTTACTGATCTGGCCCGGGTCGCTGTTCGAGCCCGGATTCCAGCTCTCGTTCTGCGCGGTGACCACCCTGGCGCTCTACCTGGGCTGGCTGCGGCGCAGGCGCAGTCGACTAAGCGAGCTTAAGCGGCTCGAGCTGACGCACAAGCCACACGGATTGCTGCGCGGCGTTGCGCACCTGGCCGGAGTTTCGCTGGCATTGGTCTTGGGGACCGCGCCGGTCAGCGCCGCACACTTCGGCCAGGTGGCGCCGGGCGCGATCGTGGCCAACATGGCGGCCATGCCGCTGGTCGGCCTGCTCGTGGTCCCCCTGGGTCTTTGCGGAGCGATGCTCAGTCTGGTCTGGCCAGCGGCCGGTTCGCTGCTGATCGCATTGGCCGGAGCGCTGATCCAGGGACTGATCCCGTTTCTCGAGGCCGTGGCCGAACTGCCCGGCGCGTACCTGACGCTGGCTCCGCCGCGGCCATTGCAGGTGGCGCTGCTCCTCGCCGCGCTGCTGGCCGTGGCGCTCGAGCGGCCGCGCCGACTGTGGCTGCACTGCGCGCTGATTTTGGCGGCCCTGGCCGGGCTGTTCGAGGTCGGGCTGTGGGCGCGCAACCGGCTGGACAACAGCTTCCGCGTGGAGGCCCTGGACGTGGGGCAGGGGCTGTGCCTGTTGCTGCGCTTCCCCCACGGCCGCGCCGGGCTGATCGACGGCGGAGGGATGCGCATCGGCGAGATGGATATCGGCGAGGTCGCGGTGCTGCCCTACCTGCGGCACGAGCGGATTCGCAAGCTCGAGTTCGTGCTGGCCACCCATCCGCATCCCGATCATTTCCGCGGTCTGCAAAGCGTGCTGCGCTCGCTGAAGGTGGATGAGTTCTGGCGCAGCCGCTTCGACCATACCGAGCCCCAGGCCGACTTGCGCTACCGGGAGTTGCTGGAGCTGGTCCAGCGGCTCGGGATTAGGCAGCGCGAGTTGGACATGGAATCGCCGCCCATCGAGATTGGCGGCGTGCGGCTGGCCGTGCTGCTGCCGCCGCCGGCGCGCGAGGACCTGCGCGGTTGGACCCTCAACGATAAGAGCGTGGTGCTCAAGGCCGCGTTGGGCGAGGTCTCGTTCCTGCTGGGCGCGGACATGGAACAGCACGCCGAACGACGGCTGCTGCAAAGTGATTTCTCGCTGCAATCGACAGTGTTTTTAGCCCCGCATCACGGCTCGGACACCAGCAGTTCCGAGGCGTTACTGGCTGCGGTGCACCCCAAGCACGCGCTGATCAGCGCCGGCCGCTTCAACTCCTACGGCCTGCCCAGCCCGCGGGTGATAAAGCGCCTGCAGCGGCTGGGCATCCGCGTCTGGCGCACGGACCTCGACGGCCTGGTCAGCATTAAAACCGATGGCAATCGGCTCGACGCAGCCGCTGCTGCGGGCCGGGAAGCTCAGCGCTGAATCAGCGTTCGTGATAATTACCTGTACCAAAATGAGTTAATTCGTTGAATGTGATTTAATAACAGTCGGTTGTAAATAGCGTTATGTCAGTTTGGTAAGATTGCTTACATCTTGGTGCTTTGCCAATACCCCGCTAATAGTAGCGACAACAACTTGATATAACATCAAAAAAATCTCCCTATTCAACATTGGGCACGCCCCTTGCTTTTGTGAGCGACACTGTTTGACGGATTATGCCAACATTATTCATGCGGGCCATAAATAGCCGATTCGAGGTTGATCAATGGCCAATGGTTATTTCTTCGATATTGTTGAACGGATCCCTTGACAGATGACCGGCAGCGCTTTATATAGAACGACCGTTCAGAAACTGAATCGTTATTCAGGTGGAAGAATGAGCAAGGCGGCCACATCCAGAAAAGAGCGCGAGGAACAGGTCCAGCGCGCCGAGTTTTTGGTGGTTGCCGAGCGGCTGTTCGCGACCAATGGCTATCACGAGACCAAGATCTCGGACATCGCGCGCGAGGCCGAATACGGCGTGGGCACGCTGTACAAGCTGTTCGAGAACAAGCAAAACCTCTACCAGTGCCTGGTGGAGATCAAGGTGGACGAGCTGCACGAGCGGATCCGCTACGACGTGGAGCAATGCTCGGGCGTGCTGCAGAAGATCCGCACCTTGATCGACTCGTCGCTGGAGGTGTTCGATTCGCACCGCCAGTTCCTGTTGATTTACCTCAAGGAGGTGCTCGAGGCCAACGAGCCGATTAAACCGGTCGCCTCGGAGAAGATGCAGGGCAAGATAGAGGAGCACAAGGAATTCATCACGCAGATCTTCAGAGACGGCGTCGAACAGGGGCTGCTGCGCAGCCACAACGCTGAGGACTACACCCTGGCCCTGGCCGGGATCGTGATGAAGATCATTGGCAGCCGCGTGATCAGCGGCCAGCCGATCGACCTGCAGCGGGACGGCGATTTCATCTACGAGTTTTTCAATCACGGCGCCCTGGTCGACCGCGCTTGCCCGGCGGAGGGATGATGCGGCGCAGCGTTGGAACACACAATCGCGGGATTGAGGTTATGGCGAAATACAAAATCAGCAGGGCGTTGATCGGCGCGCTGATCGTTCTGGTGTCGACCGCGGCTCTGGCCGTTCCGGCCTGGGCGCAGACGACCGTGCGGCAGTTGAGCCTGCAGCAGGCCATCGAGCTGGCGCTGGCCAACAACGAGCAGATCGGCATTGCCGACGCGTCGGTGGATCAGGCCAAGGGCGCGATCTGGGAGGCCAAGAGCGGGGCGCTGCCCCATCTCACCGGCTACGCCGAGTACAAGCGCAACCTGACCAAGCCGACCACCGAGGTCGACTACTTCTCGGCGCTGACGCCGTTGATGTTGGCCAACGGGCTGCCGCCGATCGGCCCGGCGGAGCAGGAGCTGGCCTACGACAACGAGTGGCTGTTCAACCTGCACCTGGAGCAGGCGCTGTACACCTGCGGCCGCTTGGGCAACGCGATCCGCCTGGCCAGAGCCTACGAGGATCTGGCGCACAAGGGCCGCGTGCGCGTGGGCAAGGACGTGGTGAACCAGACCGAGCAGGCCTACCTGCTGGTGCTGCTGGCGCAGCAGAGCGTGGAGATCAACCGCCAGGCTCTGGAGCAGACGATCAGCCGCCGCGACGACATCAAGGCCAAGCGCGACCGTGGACTGGTCAGCGACTACGAGCTGATGGCGGCCCAGACCGAGGTGGCCAAACTCCGGCCCGAGGTGCTCAATGCCGAGCGCAACTACAACACCGCGATGTTGGCGCTCAAGCTGCAGATGGGTCTGGCGCTGAACGAGCGGATCGCGCTCACCGACGAGCTGGCGCAACTCCCGTTGGAGCTGAGCCTGCAGGAGTCGGTGGACGAGGCGCTGGCCTTTCGCGACGAGATCGGCATGTTGCGCAGCCAGATCGACGCCAAGCGCTACGAATCGCGGATCTACCGCGCCGGTTTTCTCCCGGTGCTCTCGGCCTTCGGCGACGTGAGTTACGCCTCGCAGCTCAACGACGACTTTTGGCCCAAGGAAGAGGCCGACGAGTTCAAGGACTTCGTCAGCGTCGGCGTCGGCCTGGCCTGGCCGATATTCGACGGCATGGAGAGCTGGGCGCAGATGCGTCAGGCCAAGGCCCAGGTGCGCTCGTCCGAGCTGAGCCTGAGCCAGGCTTCGCGCGGCATCGAGCTGGAGGTGACCAGCCTCTACCAGGAACTGCAGAACATCGACCAAGAGATTCAGGCCCGCAAGCAGACCGTGGCCCTGGCCCAGAAGACCTACGAGCTGGCCGAGATCCGCTTCAACTCCGGGCTCTCCACGCAGCTCGAGGTCAGCGACGCGCTGCTGAACCTGACCGCGACCAGGGTCTCGCTGGCCGAGGCGATATTCCGCCACGCACTGACCAGAACCAACCTGCTCAGGGCGATGGGCAGATGATCTTCAATAAACGTTACGCCCGCACATCGGGGGTTTGAGATGGCAAATGGGACCAAGAAAACGACCAAGATAACCGTCGGCCTGATCGTGGCCGTGCTGCTCGTCGGCGTGTTCGTCTACCGCTTTATCACGCTCGAGCCCGAGGCGCCGCCGCCATCGATCGAGGACATGCACAAGACCGAGGGCATCCCGGTCGACGTGGCGCAGGTCCAGCGCGCGGACGTGGTGAGCTACCGCGAGATCACCGGCACGATCGAGGGGCTGGGACAGGTCGATATCTCGGCCAACATGCCGATGCGCATCAAGAAGATCCACGTCGACCAGGGCGACAACGTCAAGGCCGGACAGCTCGTGGTGACGCTCGATCCGCTGTCCTCGACCTCGATGTACGCCAACCTGCAGGGTGCGCGCGTGCAGTACGACGAGGCCAAGCGCAGCGTCGAGCGGCTGCGCCCGCTGTACGAGGCCGGCGCGATCAGCCAAAGCGATTGGGAGCGCGCCAACGACGGCCTGTCCGCGAGCAAGGCGCTGTTGACCGACCTGGAGCACTCGATCAAGCTGCGCAGCCCGATCGCCGGGACCGTGACCAACATCCTGCTCAAGACCGGCGACATGTCCGATCCGGGCCTTCCGGTGATGAGCGTTTCGACCACCGGCAAACTAAAGCTGGTAGCCGAGATCAGCCAGCGCGAGATCACCGGGATCGAGGTCGGCCGACCGGCCGTGGTGATCATGCCCGAGCAGATCGGCCGCGAGGCGATGCAGGTCACCGGCCACGTGAGCAAGGTCGGGCTCTCTGCCGACCGCGAGACCCGGCTGTTCCGCGTGGAGATCGAGCTGGACAACGGCGGCGGCATGCTGCACAGCGGCACGCTGCAACGCGCCAAGCTGACCCTGCAAAGCCGCAAGGACGTGCCCTCGATCCCGAGCAAAGCGCTGTTCGAGACCGACGAGGGCTACGGACTGTTCCTAGTGAGCGAGGGCCGGGCCAAGTTCGTTCCGGTGCAGACCGGGCTGGTCACGTTCGATCGGGCCGAGGTCGTCTCGGGGATCGAGCTGGGCGATAAGGTGGTGGTCAACGGCGCCAACCTGCTGAGCAAAGACCAGGCGCTGAAGGTCCAGATCCATAATCCCGGGGACGTTGGTCTATCCGCCGACGCCGCTACGACCGAGGGCTGATACGGAGGCTTAGTCTAAGATGTTTTTAGTGCGCATTGCCGTCCGCCGACCGGTACTGACCTCGGTCTTCATCCTGTTGTTCCTGGTGCTGGGCTATCAGTCGTACAGCCGACTGGCCCTGGAGCTGACGCCCGAGATCGACTTGCCGTTCGTGATCATTCAGACCATTTACCCCGGTGCGGGACCCAAAGAGGTCGAGACCCAGGTCACCAAGCGCATCGAGGATGAGGCCGCGACCATCGCCGACCTCAAACAGATGACCTCGTCCTCGCGGGAGAGCCTGTCGATGGTCTTCCTCGAGTTCGAGATGGATGTCGACGTCGACATCAAGGCGATCGAGGTCAAGGACAAGATCGACGCGATCCTCTACCAGCTGCCCGACGACGTAGAAAAACCGAGCATCCAGAAGTTCGACTTCACCGCGATGCCCGTGATCGAGCTGGCGGTGAGCTCCAGCCGGTCGCTGTCCGAGACTTACTTCATCACCGACAACGTTATCAAGGATCGGCTGGCCACCGCCCCGGGCGTGGGCAACATCGAGCTGATCGGCGGCCACCAGCGCGAGATCCGCGTGGCCGTGCACAAGGATCTGCTGCGCGCCTACGGCCTGTCGCTGAGCACGGTGCAGATGTTACTCGGCGCGGAGAACCTCAACGTGCCCGCCGGACGGATCATCCAGGGCGCCGACGAGTACTCGATCCGGATGGTCGGCGAGTTTGAGAGCCTCGAGCAGATCAGGCAAATGACGATCCCGCTGAACTCCGGCGGGGTGGTCCGTTTGCGCGACGTGGCCGACGTGATCGACTCCTACGAGGAGCCGCGCTCCTCTGCGCGCTACGCCGCGCGGCAGCTGCTCGAGGACGGTTCGTTGGGCGTGCTGCCCGAGGCGCGCGACACGGTCAGCGTTTCGATCATCAAGAAATCCGGCGCCAACACCGTGGCCACGGCCGAGGGGGTCTACGCGGTACTCGAGGAGCTCGAGACGATCCTGCCGCCCGATTTCACGGTCGACATCGCGGTCGACTACTCGACCTACATCCAGGACTCGGTGCGCGACGTCACGCAGAACATCATCATCGGCATCCTGCTGACCTCGCTGCTGCTGTTCATCTTCCTGCACGACATTCGTTCGACGATTATCGTCGCGGTGACCATGCCCGCGGCGCTGGTGGCGACCTTTATCTTGATCGACTTCGCCGGGTTTACGCTCAACATCATTTCCATGATGGGCCTGGGGATCGCCATCAGCACGCTGGTGACCAACTCGATCATCGTGCTCGAGAGCATTGCGCGCCATATTGAGATGAAAAAGCCGCCCGACGAGGCGGCGATCCAGGGCACTACCGAGGTCGCCGTGGCGGTGCTCGCCTCGACGCTGACCAACGTGGTGGTCTTTACGCCGATCGCCTTCATGTCGGGCATTGTCGGTCAGTTCATGATGCAGTTCGGCCTGACGGTGGTGTTCGCCACGCTGTTCTCGCTGCTGATGAGCTTCACGCTCACGCCGATGATGGCCAGCCGCATGCTGCGCGCCAGCAAAGAGCAGCACGAGCACATCCACTGGTTCGGTGCGACCTTCGACCGCGTGCTCGACGAGCTGCGCAACGATTACCGCCGGATGCTCGGCTGGGCGCTGCGCCACCGCTGGGCGATCATCGCCGGTTCGCTGGCGGTCTTTGTCTTCGGCGTTTTCATGTTCAGCTTTGTGGGCAAGGAGTTCTTCCCCGAGGGCGACGAGGGGATGGCCACGGTCCAGCTCAAACTGCCCGCCGGCACCAGCCTTGAGCAGACTGAAAACGTGCTCGACGAGATCGATCGCACGGTGCGCGAGAATGTGCCCGAGCTGGATAAGACGCTGATCACCGTCGGCGGCCGCGGCTCCGGAGTTGAGCGTGGGCAGATCAGCCTCGACCTGGGCAAGGCCGAACAGCGCCAGCGCGGGGTTAAGCAGATCGTCAACGAGCTGCGGCCCAAACTGGCATCGATCCCGGCCGCGGAGATTACCGTACGCATCGGTGAGGGCAACGAGGCCGGATCCGAGGCCGACGTAACGCTCGAAGTGCTGGGTAACGAGTTCAACGAGGTCAAGCGCGTTTCCGAAGAGGTGCTCGAAGCAACCAGGGGGATTGACGGCCTGGTCGACGCGCGCACCGATCTTGAGCTGGGAAAGCCCGAGTTCGCCTTCATGCCCGACCGCGATCAGCTCAGCCGTTACGGCTTGACCAGCGGCCAACTGGGCATGACCCTGCGCAGTTCATACGAGGGCGTCGTGGCCAGCCGCTACCGTGAGCGCGGCGAAGAGTTCGACATCCGCGTGCAACTCGCCAAGGCTGATCGCGACAACGTTGATTCGCTGAGCGACCTATTTATCTCTACGCCGATGGGCTATGTGCCGATCGGTCAGCTGGGCCAGATCTCGCTGACGCGCGCCGAGTCCGAGATCCGACGCAAGGACCGCCAGCGAGTTATCTCGGTGCTGGCCAACATCTCCCAGGGCAAGCTCGGCGACATGGAGAACGCGATCCGCGAGCGCACGGCCGGCATTGACATGGGAGATGCGCGGCTGAACTTCGGTGGCATCTCCGAGATCATGGCCGAGAGCTTCCAGTCGATGATCAGCGCGTTGCTGTTGGCGATCATCCTGACCTTCATGGTGTTGGCCGGAATTCAGGAGTCGGTGGTCCATCCGTTTACCGTAATGGTCACCCTGCCGCTGGGCGCGGTTGGCGCGGCGGTGGCGCTGTTCCTCGGCGGCGTCTCGCTGAACATGATGAGTATGATGGCGATCGTTATGTTGGTCGGCATTGTGGTCAACAACGCGATTCTGATTTTCGACTACACCAAGCAGTTGCGCGATAAGGGGATGAAAGCCCAAGAGGCCTTGGTCGAGGCCGCCGCCACCAGGCTGCGGGCGATCATCATGATGAACCTGGCGATCGCGATTTCCATCGCGCCCCAGGCGATGGCCGGTTCCGGCTCCGAGTTCCGCGCGGCGATCGCCGTGGTCACCATGGGCGGCGTGCTGGTCTCGGCGGTGTTCACCCTGTTCCTGCTGCCGGTGCTCTACACGATCTTCGATCGCCTGACGATCCAGGGTCGCCGCGAGCACCGCGAGGCCAAGCTCGCTGCCGAGGCCGTCAAGTAGCAACGAGTTCACATTTGTAGTTTGCAGGGCCCCCGTCGATTCGGCGGGGGCTTTGTTTTGCTATATTGTCCAACGCAATGAAGGCGCTGGAGTTTAACGGCAAACAGCTCGAGCTGGTGCAGCGGCCCAGGCCGCGCCGCGCGCGCAACGCGGCGCTGGTGAGAGTTCTGCTGGCCGGGATCTGCAACACCGACCTGGAGATCGTCCGCGGCTACATGGGATTTCGCGGCGTGCTCGGTCACGAGTTCGTCGGGATCGTCCAGGCGGCGCCCGACCCGGACCTGGTGGGCAAGCGCGTGGTGGGCGAGATCAACGCCGGCTGCGGCCGCTGCGAGCTGTGCCGCAGCGGGCTGGCGCGGCACTGCGCAACGCGCACGACCCTGGGCATCATGGGCCGACACGGCGCGTTCGCCGAGTACTTGAGCTTGCCCGCGGGCAATCTGCACCTTGTCCCCGATTCGATTTCCGATCGCGCGGCTACGTTCGTCGAGCCGCTGGCAGCGGCCTGCGAGATTCTCGAGCAATTACGAATCGATCCCGGCTGCCGCACGCTGATCGTAGGAGACGGCAAGCTCGGGCTGCTGGTCGCCCAGGTGCTGTGCGGGGCCGGGGCCAAGGTGACGCTGCTGGGCAAGCACCCGAGCAACATGCGTCGAATCGCGGGCCGCAGCATCCGCCGCGTCGAGCTTAGCCGCTTTAAGCCGCGTCCGATCTACGATCTGACAATCGAGGCCTCGGGCTCTCCGGCAGGCTGGGATCTGGCCCGGCGCTGCACCAGGCCGCGCGGCACCCTGGTGCTCAAGTCGACCTACGCCGGTTCGTTCGAGTTCAATCCCGCGCCGCTGGTGATCGACGAGCTGACCGTGGTCGGCAGCCGCTGCGGCCCGTTCGGCCCGGCGCTGGAGCTGTTGGCCTCGGGCGCGGCGCAGGTCGAGGGACTGATCGACGCGGAATACGATCTGGAAGATTGGCGCACGGCCTTTGAGCGCGCCGTAAAGCGCGGAACGCTCAAAGTGCTGCTGCGCATCGGCGCGTGTTGAGATCGAACGCCGGACGAACCATAATCCGATAAATGCACCCCGACTACTTTCCCAGCGTGTTCGTGCGTACCAGGGCCAGCGCCGAGCTGGAGTGCGACGACACGCAGCTCCACGCGAGCTGGTTGGATTTGCGGCGCGACGCAATCCGTCTGGCGGTAGACGAGCCGTGGCCGGAGGGGACCGGGGTCTCGTTCTCGTTCACCGTGCTCGACGATCCGTTGCCCGTGGAGGGGCAGGGCCGGGTGGTGCTCGATTCAGAGCCCTGGGACCCCGAGTGCGGCGACCCCTCGTCCACCATGTGCTGGGGCGCGCCGCGCCAGGCTTCTCCCCGCTACATGACAGTGAAATTCGAGAGCGTGCAAAAGGTGCGGCCGGGCAAGATCGGGCTTGTCACACGCAGCGTCTCCACAGCCTCGAAGCTGGTGACCGACGCCGCGCGCTATGCCCTGGGCGAGCTGGGGGGCAACGGCGTAGTACGCGAGTTGGAGCATCGCCTGCCGGGCTATCGTGAGCCGGTGCTGCTGCTCTACGGTCTGTTTGGCACGCGCGGCGCCCTGGGCCTGCTCGAGGAGCGGCTCAAGCGCGACGCCTTTTCGGTGTTCTCGTTCCGCCTGGGGCTGGTCAATATTCGCGAGGTGTCGCTGACCTCCCGCGAGGTCGCGCAGAAGGTCGAGGAAGTCTGCAAACGCGAGGGGATCCAGAGCATCGACGTGATCGGTCACAGCATGGGCGGGCTGATCGGACTGCACTACATCAAATTCGACGGCGGGGATCGAAGGGTGCGGCGCTTCGTCGCGGTCGGCGCGCCGTTCGGCGGCAGCGGCTGGGCTTACACCGGGATGCTGGCCAGTCCGTTGATCCCCTCGCTAACGCAGCTGATGCCCGGCAGCCAGTTTCTGCGGCGGCTGCGCGAGGCACCGCTTCCCAGCGCCACGCGCGTGACCTGCATTGCAGCCAAAGACGATCTGCTGGTGCCCGTGGACTCGGCCGTGCTGCCCGGAGCGCGCAACGTGCTGGTGCCGCGCGGCCACGCCGGGCTGGTCACCTCCCAGGCGATCTATCCCATCGTGCGCGACGCGCTGAGCTGATCCGCGCCCCATCAATTTTCCGGGCTAGTGCACCATCCCGAATAAGAAGTACATCAGGCACATCGCCCCGAGCACGATCATCCCAGCGTTGAGATCGCGCCAACGGCCGGTGCAAATTTTGATGATCGGGTAGATCGCCAAGCCCGCGGTGAGACCGTTGGCGATGTTGTAGGTAAAGACCATCATCACGATCGTGACGAACGCCGGCACCAGCTCGGTCATATCTTCGAAATTGATGCGGGTGATCGACTTGATCATCAATATTCCGACCACCACCAGCGCCGGGCCGTAGGCGAACTGCATGCCGGCCAGCGGCGTGATCAGCGGTATGAAAAACAGGCTGAGCAGGAACAGCACGCCGGTGACGATCGCGGCCAGTCCCGAGCGCGCGCCGTCCTTGATGCCCGTGGCCGACTCGATGTAGGCGCCCGAGGTCGAGGTGCCCAGCAGCGCCGAGATCACCGATGTGCTGCTGTCGACCAGCAGCGGCCGCTCGACTTGGGGGAAGTCGCCATTCTCGTCGAGCATCTCGCCGGCCGCGCCCACGCCCATCAGCGTGCCGATCGAGTCCAGGAAGTCCATCAGGAACAACGTGAGCAGCACCGGCAGCATGGTCATCGAGAACAGGCTGATCGTGCGCGTCGTGCCGTCGGCGTTGGTGATCGTCTCGGAGAGCCGCAGTTGGCCGGCGATGGCGAACAGACCGTTCTCGCCTGTGAACTGGGGCAGGGCCACGATTCCCTCCGGCGCTTTGCCCAACCCCAGGGCGATGCCCGCCGCGCCGGTGGCCACCACGCCGAGCAAGATCGCGCCGCGCACCTTGAGCACCATCAGGATCGTGATCAGCAGGATGCTGGCGATCGAGAGCAGAACCGCCGGCGAGGCCAGGTGTCCGATCTCCACCGGCACCGAGACTCCGGCCGCGGGGATCGGCGTAATGCAGTCGCAGGGGGTGCCAAGGAACTCTGGGAAGAGCGCGATCGGCGGCTTGCCCACCACCCAGGACTTGACCAGTCCGGTTTCGTTCAGGCCGATGAAGCTCAGGAACAGGCCGATGCCCACGGCGAACGAATACTTCATGCTCGGGCTGATCGAGTTGGCCAGCCAGCCGCGGATTTTGAGCAGGGTGATCACCAGAAAGATCAGGCCGCTGACGAACACCGCGCCTAAGCGCAGCTGCCAGCCGATGCCCATGCTGATCAGGCCGTAGGCGATGAACGCGTTCTCGCCCATGTACGGCGCCACGCCGATCGGGCGGTTGGCCACCAGCCCCATCAGGATCGTGCCGATGCCCGCCACCAGGATCGTGGCGATGGTCGAGGGCTCGATCGGGATTCCGGCCGCGGAGAGGATCGCCGGATTGACGACGATGATGTACGCCATGGTGACGAACGTCGTCAGCCCGCCGACCAGCTCGTTGCGATAGTTGGTGCCCAGTTGCTTGAAGCGGAAGAATTTTTTCATCGCAGCCCCCTTGGTCCATGCGGATCTCTTCGTTGCTGTTCTACGGGCTAATCCTGCTCGTCATCCTCGGGTTGCGGCTGGGGCTCGACCAACTCATCGGGCTGATTGGGCTGCTCGGGCGGCGCCTGATAGGGCGGGCTCTCGGTCCATACGGCCGTATCGCCTTTGCGGCCGACCGCGGGGAAGCGATAGGTGAATCCCAACGCCACGCCGATGCCGCTGCCATCGTCGATCACGCCCAGCTTGTCGATCGGCGCGTAGTCGTAGTACAGCGAGAGGGTGAAGCCGATGCCCTGGGTGTGGCTGCGCGAGGTCCAGTAGAACGGGAAGAAGTCGCTGCCCAGTGTGGCTCGGCCGCCCAGGGAACTGCCCTCGTTTTGCACTTCGCTGAACTCGTCGTAGAAGCTCAGGGTCCAGACTCCCGGCACCAGATCGACTGCGGCCCACGGCGTCCAGAAGCGTCGCACCGCGTAACCGTAGCGCACGCCGATCAAGATCTGGGTCAGGCCGATCTCGGCCGAGGCAAAGGGACGTTCGTCCAGGTTCTGCTCGTCGTGGGTATAGCGGCGGTAGCCGTAAAGTCCGGCGAAGTCGAAGCCCACGGCCAGCCCCTTATACAGATCGATGTCCAGGCCCATTGAGCAGCCGACCATCGGTGTATCGGCGAGCAGCTCGGAGAGCTCGCCGCCGGTGGGGCCGAAGATGTTGACCTGCGGGCCGTTGAGCTGGATCGACCACTGGTAGGCGGCGGCCGGTCCGGCAGAAATCAGCAGTGCGACCATCGCGGCGAGCAGCAGAGTTTTACGGTGCATGCTCAGTCCTCCAGGTAGTCGCGGTGGATCAGCGAGTCGATGATCTTCACCTTGCGGTCCGAGACCCTGACGATCGACAGCGATCCCAGCGGATGGTCGTGGGCAACGTAGACGTAGCGGCCGCGCGGGTCGCAGGCCACGCCGAACGGCCTGACCGAGACCTCGGTGGCGTAACTGCGCAGTTCGTCCAAATCCAGCAGGCTTAGCGAGTCATCGCCGAAGTTGGCCACCGCCGCGTTTTGACCGCCGGGCAGCGCCACGGCCGCCAGCGCGTCGCGGCGCACCACGAAGCGCTGCACCTCGCTCATTGCGCCCGCCTCGTCGATCGCCACCAAGCTCGCGGTGCGCGCCGGGTAGCCCTCGACGACCTCGGTGTTGACCGTAATCAGCAGCGAGCCATCGTCGCTCAACGCCAGGGCCTTGGGCCCGGGACCGACCCGCACCTCGCCGACGTACGCGCCGTCGCGCACGTCGATTGCCACGATCCGCGAGGCCAGTCGGCCCTCGTCGTCGATGTGGTCGGCGTTGGCCACGAAGGCCAGGTTTTCGCTAGGCGTGCCAGGCAGGCCGATCAGCACGTCCTGGGGCCTTGAGAACTGGTAGGGCTCGTCGGCCAGCCGCGTAACCTCGCGCGTCTCGAGGTCGACGATGCTCACCGCGTTGTCCCAGTAGGCCGCGACCACCGCGGACGCGCCGTCGGGCGTGATCGCCGCCTCCACCGGACCGCCGGGGATGAACACCCGCCTCCGTGTCATGGTCTCCAGCTCGATCAGCAGCAGCGAGTCGCCGGCGTACTCGGCGACTACCGCGCGCCGTCCCTGTGGGTCGATCTCCACCGCCCAGGGTAGGGGGTTGGTGTCGATGGTCCGCGCGTCGCCCGTGGACAGGTCGATGCGGGTGAACTTGTTCTCGTGGGTGCAGACCACGGCGAGCATTCGCGCGTCGGGCGAGAGCGCCATGTCGCTGGGGCGCTGGCAGACATCGAACAGCTTGACCTGGTCCTTCTCAACGTCCCAGCGCATGACAGCGTCGTGGTAGGGATTGAGCACGTACAGCAGGTCGTGGGGGCCGTAGACGATGGTGTCGGCCTGGCCGATGTCGCGCGGGCTGTAGCTGTAATCCGGCACGTCGTAGCCGCAGCCCGCCGCCAGCAGAGCCACCGTTGCCAGCAACACGGCCGACGTCAGAAAGGGAAGACGGCGCATCATGCACCCCGCTACTGATGGTTTTTCAGACGCGACGATTTTAATCCCAACGCGCGTCGCGCGCCAGGGCCGCGGCCTCAGCCGGTGATGCCGGTGATTTTAAAGCCGCGGATCAGCATCGCCGGGGCGTAGATCGCCCCTAATTCGCCCCACCAGCTTGTGACCGTGCGGCGCTCGTTGCCCAGGGCCGCGACGTTGCTAAACGCCTCGATGAAGTTCTGGGTGAAGCGCAGTTGCTTGAGCGGTCGTATGATTTTGCCGTTCTCGACCCAGAACGTGCCGTCGCGCGTCAGGCCGGTGAGCACGGCCTTGCGGGTGTCGAGGAAGCCGTTGATGTAGTGGAAGCGCGTGATCAGGATTCCGCGTTCGAGCCCCTCGAGCATCTGTTGCGGGTTCTCGGGCCCGGGTTCGACCACCAGGTTCAGCGGCAGCGCGCCCTCGGAGCTTTCCTCGGGCGGCAGGGCGTGGCCCGTGGAGACGGTCCCCGCGCGCGCGCCCGAGAGCGTGCAATGCACCGGCCCCTTGGCCAGGCCGCCCTGGATCAGCGGAACGCGGCGGCGCGGCACGCCCTCGAAGTCAAAGGGCATGGGCAGCGCGCCGGGGTGGCGGCCATCGTCGACGATCGTGATTTGATCCCCGGCGATCTTGTTGTCGCGCCGACCGGCGAGGAAGCCGGTCTGCTGCTCGAAGCTGCGGCTGCCGAAGCCGATGAAGTTCAGCCACTCGATCGCCCCGGCCACAGCCTCGGGCTCGAGCAGCACGTCGTAGGTCCCGGGATCGAGCGCGCCGGGCCCGCGGCTGGTTTCGGCCTTGCGCATTGCGGTCTGCGCCGCACGCATGTAGTCGACCTGCTCCACGGCCCGCGCCGCCTCCGAGGCGTAGCCCGAGCCGTCTTCGTGCTGGTTGACCACGGTTAGTGCGGCCCCGGTCAACGGCTGGTAGCGCTCCATGCCCGCGGAGCTGAACACCGCCACCTCGGTCGCGCCGGTCTTGAACGCGCCGGCCGTGGACTGGCCCGCATCCTGGGCCACGGCGATGATTCGCTTGACGATCTGGGCGCGGCCCGCCGGGTCAAGCTCGGCTGTCTGTTGGTCAAAGGTCTCCAGCGGCTCCAGGGGCGTGGGCGCGGGCAGTCCGGGCCAATCCGGAGTGGCGGGCATCAGCTCGGCGATTTGCAACGAGCGCTCCAGGCACTGATCCAGGCTTTGGGCGTCGAGCCGGTTGGTGCTCGCCAGGCCGATCCGTCCGCCGAGGATCGTGCGCAAGCTGACCTGGGCGTTGTCGGTGGCGACGTTTTGGTGAATCGTGTTGTTGGCGAAGCGCGTCAGGCCGCTGTCGTGGGCGATCACCACCGCCTCGATTCCGTCGGCGCGTTGCGAGTTCACCAGCGGCCGCAACAGTTCGGCCAATTTATCTTTGCCGATCATTTGCCTGCCCCCACCGTCACGTTGCGAAAGCGTGCCGGGCTCGTGCCGTGCCCCACGCGGGCCACCTGTCCGGGCTGTCCCTTGCCGCAGTTGGGCACGCCCCACATCTTCCAGGATTGCTCCGAGCACACCGCGTCGCAGGAGTTCCAGAACTCGGGCGTGATTCCGGTGTAGACCGGATTTTTAACAACCCGCGTCAGCCGTCCGTTCTCGATCAATCGCCCGTACTCCGTGCCGAACTGGAAGTTCAGCCGCAGGTCGTCGATCGACCAGCTCTTGTTGGTCTCGACGTACACTCCGCTCTGGGTATCGGCGATCAAATCCTCGAGGCTCCCCGCGTCGCCGGGCTGCAGGTTGACGTTGGTCATGCGGATCAGCGGGATGTTGTTCCAGCCGTCGGCGCGCATCGCTCCGCCGCTGGTGCGGCCGATCACCGGCGCGGTCTCGCGGCTGCTCAGGTAGCCGACGAACAGCCCGCGCTCGACCAGCGGCACGGCCTGAGCCGGCACTCCCTCGTCGTCGTAGCCGAAGCTGCCCAGGCCGCCGGGGACCGTGGCGTCGGCCACGATCGTCACCGCGTCCGAGCCGTAACGCAGTGTTCCGAGCTTGTCCAAGGTGATGAAACTGCCCCCGGCGTAGGCGATCTCAGTGCCCAGCACGCGGTCGAGTTCGGCCGGATGGCCGCAGGACTCGTGGACTTGCAGCGCCAGCTGACTGTTGCCGATGATCAGAGTGGTCGGACCCACCGGGCAGTCAGGCGCCTCGAGCAGCTCGAGCAGCTCCTCGCGCACCCTGGGCGCGGCCTGCACCAGCCCCATCTGTTCGACGAATTCCCAGCCGGCGCAGCCGTAGTCGCCGCCGTGCATCTGCGGGTAGTGGCGCGACTGCACCACGTCGCCGTTGCGTCCTACCGCGCCGATGCCGCCGCCGCAGTGCACGATCGTCTGCTCGATGTGCGAGCCCTCGCTGGAGACGAACAGCTTGCGGTCAACAAAGCTGCGCAAGGAGCCGGTGGTCGAGACGATCCGCTCGTCGTCGCCGCGCAACAGCTCGGTAGCCTGCAACAGCAGCTCGAGCTTGTCGGCCAGCGAGACCGCGGCCGGGTCGATCAGCAGCGGCGAGGTCCAGCTTTGGCGCAGCGGCTCGACCGGGGCCAGACGCACCGGCTCACGCACGGTGCCTGCGCTGGCTTTGGCAACCGCCACCGCGCGGTCGGCGCAGGCTTCCAGCGATCGCTGGTCAAGACCGCTGGTGGCCGCGAAGCCCCAGGCCCCGTGGTAGAGAACGCGTAGGCCCACTCCGCCGTCCGTGCGATCGGAGATGCCGTCTACCGCGCCGTTGCGCACATCCAGCGTCTGCCGGTCAGAGTCGACTCGGCGTAAATCAGCGTACTCGGCCCCGGCCGCGATGCAGCGGGCGATCAGGCCTGTGAAGTCCGTGTCGTTGTCCATCCGCTTGCCCTTGCTTGTGTTTAGCGTTCGCCATGCATAGCGATTTTGGTACCATTTTTATCCGCCGTTCACAACCGGCGGAGCGGTGCGGTAAAGCGTTGCGGGGGGGGGGGGGGCCTCCCGCGCGGGGAGAACAGCCGCGGGGGGGGCGAGCCCCGCCCCCGCCCCCCCCGCCCACACTTCCC
>JAVCCG010000073.1 GCA_030765605.1 Candidatus Alcyoniella australis | reverse complement strand
TGCTGGGCCTGGACTGCTATAGTGGCGAGGTGCTCGGCGAGCTGGAGGTGCACGATGTGGGCCGTCCGTTGCGCCGCGGGCTCGCGCCGCAGTCCCAGTCCGAGGACCGTCCGGCGATGCTGACCTTTATCCGCGTTGACCCTGATCGCAACCGGCTTTACGCCACCTCGGACTACAGCGGTAACCTGATCGTGATCGATCTTCAGTCCAGGGCCGAGCTGCGGCGGCTACAGGTCGAGGGCTCGGTGCATCACTTTACCGTGGACCCGCGCAACGGTCGGCTGCTGATTGTCGGCGGCGGCGGCAAGCTGTTTGTTGCCGACCCCGATACGCTCGAGCCCGTACAGTTCGGCGCGGTGCCCGGGCTGCTGATCTTTCACGTGGCGCTGGATGAGCAGACCGGCCGGATTTTGGTCAGCTCGTTCTTTGCCGGTAAGGTCTGGATCTACGATCCGCAAACCCTGCAACGCCTGGGCGAGATCTACCTGGGACCCGGCGTGCGCTTTATGGCCGACGTGCCCGGGCCGGGCGTGGCGGTCTCCAACTTCTTCTCGGGCCGTCTCGAGCTGATCGACGCGCAGCTGATGATTAGCATCGGCTCGACGCGCACCGGCAGGCGCACGCGCTGGCTGGAGCCGACCCTCGACGGTCGCGGGCTGTCCACGGTCAGCTCGCGCGGGCCGTTGCTGATCGACCTGGACAAGCTTTCGGAGTGGCCGTGAAAACGACGTCGATCAACCTGATTACAGGCGGCAGCGGAGTGCTGGGGCGCGCTCTGTCGCGCAAGCTTTGTGCCATGGGCCAGGCTGTGCGGGTCTTCGATCTGAGCCCGCCGGACATCGAGATCGAGGGCCTGAGTTTTGTGATCGGCGACGTCACGGACCGCGGTGCGCTGTGCGCGGCCACCCGCGGCTGCTCGCGGCTGTTTCACCTCGCCGCGGCCATGCCCCAGGCCGCGCTGAGCGATAAGGGATTCGAGCGGATCAACCTCGGCGGCACGGCCAACGCGGCCCAGGCCTGTATCGAGGCGGGCGTGGATACGCTGGTGCTGGCCTCGAGCATCGAGATCTACGGGCCGCAGACCGAATTCCCGATTGCCGAGGACGCGCCCAAGCTGTTCACCGGGCCCTACAGCCGCAACAAGTGGGACTGCGAGCGGCTGCTGCTCAAGCTGCAAGCCACAGAGGGGCTGCGCGTGAGCTTCGCGCGAATGCCGATGATCATCGGCCCGGGCTTCTATCACGAACGCTCGATGCTGCGGCTGATGCGCATGCTGCAAAACGGGCGCAGCATTCCGCTGCCCGCCGCGCACCTGCCCTACCACGTGGTCTCGTCCGCGGACGCGGCCGACGCGCTGTGGCTGATGGCGACCAGCGAGCGGGCCGTGGCCGAGGCGTTTAACGTGGCCGCGCCCGACACGCCCGAAGTCAAGGCGCTGTTCCGCGAACTGATCCAGCGCATTAACTCGCAATCGCGCGTGCGGCCCGTGCCGATGTGGCTGATGCGCGGCTTTGTCAAGCTGGCCATGGCCGCGGGCAGGCCCCTGCCGCTGATTGACACGCCGCCGGAGCTACTGCCCTTCGTGCTCACCGGCGGGGCCTACGACATCTCCAAGGCGCGCGAGCTGCTGGGCTTTGAGCCGCGCGACAGCTGCCTGGATTGCTTGGTCGGACTATACCGGCTGATCGTCGGCCAAACCGCCACCGGGTAACGGGATCTGCCCCGGATCGACACGCGCTTCGCGGCCGGCCAGCGCGCCCCAAACGACCATGATCCACGCTCCCAGATGCAGCAGCATCGACAGCCCGGTAAGGGCGCGGTGAATCAACTGCATGGGATCAACGTAGGACAGCTCCGAATAGTGGAAGAGCATTATCCAAACCAGGTGCTGCACGATCACCGTCAGCTCGCTGAGCAGCGCCATGCCCAGGCCGATGAACAGCAGGATCGCGGCCTTTCCCAGTGACTTACGCCTGGCTGCGGCCACCACCAAGGCGATGACGAACAGGGCGATGAACGGTATTCGGAGCACCAGGGGCATGGCGATAGCGTTGAAATCCAGCATGTTTTCCTTTCAACAGTCGTGTTGGATCTCAATTATAATACTAGCTTGGAGTGGTATGCGAACCCTCATGAGTAATGTGGATTAAAAGCATTCGGTCGATTTTACCTGTTTTCACAGATTGTTTTATATACATCGGGCGTGATATGTTGTGAAAAAGGCTGTGCTTATCGAGGACCGATCGTTGAATCATTACGAAGTGTTAGAAATAAACCCGGAATCGGAGTTGCCGGAGGCCAAACGCGCCTACCAGGAGCTGGCTGATCAAATTCAGCAAGCGCTGGCCGGACGTAATCCCGAGGGCGAGTTCGACGGTCGTACGTTGAGGCAGGTGCACGAGGCCTGGAAAGTTCTGAGCGATCCCAAGCATCGTCTTGATTACAATAATACCTCAACAGTCAAGGCCTGGATGCTGTCCCGGGAGATCGACGTTGATCTGGCGCAGCAGGTCTGTGAAGGGGCCGCGCATACCAAGCTGGAGAAGCAGGCGCGTAAAGCGTTTGCCCAGAGCAAGGAGGCGTTCAACGCCGGTCG
>JAVCCG010000072.1 GCA_030765605.1 Candidatus Alcyoniella australis | reverse complement strand
TAGAACAAGTGGGCCAACAGTCCCAAGACTTTCTCATCCTCTTTGAGCTTGTCCGATGACTGCTCCGCAGCTTCGTTCGCAGGCGGAGGGGGAGGCGGCGGCGGAGGAGGCGGAGGGGGAGGCGGCGGCGGCGGAGGCGGAGGCGGGGGGGCGGCCCCTTGCGGCTGCTCGGGCTGTTGCTCGGTGTTCTGGTCCTCGGGTTGGCTCATCTGAATCGACTTATTGGCTTCGCGCTCAATCGCGTAATGTCTTAGAAGGGCAACCGTAGCATTGTCGATATATATTTCTTTTTCTTTTTTTGTACGATCAAAGGGCACTATATGAGAAGTGGTTACCTGCTCAAATTGATCGTTTGCGAAGTGGACGTGAATTTGTGCTTGTAGTTCAGGAAAAGAAAAGACCCAGTAAGGCTTACCTTTTTCATCCTTACTATCCAATTTTTTGTTGGTTGGTAGGCGTTTCCCACTTCTGACTTCGTCAAGAAATAATTGGATATCAAAGTTCATGGGTTATCTCCCTAATGTTTCCGGTATCCCTATATCAAGCGCTGATATGGGACGTTTCACGTGACAGAAACCGCCTCGACGCAGTGAAACGGCAGCTTATTTTCGTGACGATGGCCATACATACCGCTTCCGGTGAAGCGCTGTCAATCTGAATTACCGGAATCCCGGAATCTGAAGATAACTTTGTGCCTCTAATTACAGTTCGGTGTCTAAGCGGTTACAGAGATCACGTCGCGCAATATCGCAATCGGTCGATCCGGTCAAGGAATGTTTCCCGATTGACGGCCATCCCCCGTCATCGGGAACGTTTTATAACGATTGCTCTTCACCATCTTCACTTCGACCTTGATCAGCTTGACCACAGACTGCGTAGCGACCAGTGCTTGATTTGTACCCGCGGCACAATGGTGTCAATGGCGAACGGCCACAGCCATGGTCCAATCCGACATTTTCGTCCATTGCGCTCCGCGCAGATTGCCATACACCTGCCGCGGCTCGAGCCCGGCGTGGGCCAGCATCGCGCGCAACTCGTCCGGGCCGTATGCCCGGTGAGCCAGGCTGTATTCGCTGAGCTTGCCGCTGGGCAGCTCGATGATCCAGTAGCGGTCCAGCCGCGAACGGCTTTGCCTGTGCCAGCTAAGCTCCTCGCAGTAGACCTGCGGGCTTGCGCAGAACACGCTGCGCGGCACGATATCGCAAAACGCTCCGGCGTCTGAGCGCAACCCGTGGTCCGAGCAGCATTCGAGGATCAGCGTGCCGCCGGGACGCAGCCAGCTTGCGAAACGCTCGACCAGCTGCGACAGCTCGTCCGGCGGCCAGGTGCTCGGCTCGCCGTAGGTGTAGCAGATGCAATCCAGGCTGTTCGCGGCCAGGCCGATGCGCTGCACGTCGGCCAACATCAGACACGGACGCGGCAGACCGTCGAACAGCCCGGCGGCGTAGCGCAACGCCGCGCGGTTGATATCCGCGCCGAACACCGCAGCGCCGCTCCGCGCCCATTGCCGCAGGTATAGACCCGGGCCGCAGGCGGGCTCGAATACCCGCGAGCCTTGACCGATCTGCGCCATGTGCGCGATCCAGTGGGCCTCGGCCAGCAAGCGCTCCATTTTTCTGGTGCCGCGGTCGGTGGATTGGTCGAGGTGTACCTCGACCATCCGACGGCCGAAACGCGCATCGCCCCAAGGCAGGCGGTAGGCGACCTCGAACGGCGAGGGGCGCGCGCGTCGAGCGGCAATGCGGCGCACCGCGTCCGCGGCTGAGGCCGGCGCGATTTGGCGCAGGCGGCCGATCAGGTCGATAAGGTTGGCCATGGCTTGGTCGTACTCCCCGTGCAAAGTAGGCGATTCTTTGCATCTTGTGAAGTTTGCACTGCGGCCACAGGCTAAATAGAGGGGTAAGCTACGGAAAACATAAGAGAACAGCCGCATCTGCAACTTGACTTTTTAGGCTGCTGATGCTAAATGCCGGTCGGCTAATAGCTGCGTCTTGCTCTGTGTTACTATCGCCAAATTAACAGTCACGGAGGTCTGAGTTTGGACCCCAACACCTCCAGCGCATTCCTGCCATTGTTCGTCTACATCGGCTTCGTGCTGCTGGTGGTGGTCGGTGGAATCATCGGCCTGACCTCGTTGTTCGGACCGCGCAAACCCAGCGCGGAGAAGCTCTCGCCCTATGAGTGCGGCGTGCCCCCGGTGGGCAGCCCGCGCGAGCGGTTCTCGATCAAGTTCTACGTGATTGGCATGCTCTTTCTGCTGTTCGACCTCGAGGTGGTGTTCATTTATCCGTGGGTGCGGATCTACCGCCAGAGCCTCGATGGTTCGGCCGGCGTGTTTCTGCTGGTCGAGATGCTGCTGTTTAGCTTGGTGTTGGTGCTCGGGCTGGTCTACGCCTGGCGCAAGGGAGCGCTACAGTGGGATTAGAAAACAAGATACCCGAGGGCTTCCTGACCACCACGCTCGATGGCGTGATCAACTGGTCGCGGAGTAATTCGATCTGGCCGGTCACCATGGGCCTGGCCTGCTGCGCGATGGAGATGATGGCCGCGTTTCAGGCCAACTTCGACGCCTCGCGCTTTGGCTGGGAGATCTTCCGCGCCTCGCCGCGCCAGGCCGACCTGTTGATCGTGGCCGGCACCCTGACCAAGAAGATGTCCAGCGTGTTGCGTAAGGTCTACGACCAGATGCCCGAGCCCAAGTGGGTGATCGCCATGGGCAGCTGCGCCTGCTCGGGCGGAATTTTCGACTCCTACGCCGTGGTCCAGGGAGCGGATAAGGTGGTGCCCGTGGACGTCTACGTGCCGGGCTGCCCGCCGACGCCCGAGGGCTTGATCTACGGCGTGATGAAACTCCAGCAGAAGATCGCCGAGGAATCGGTGCACGACAGGGAGTAGGGCGTGTCCGACGAACTCGACCAGGGCCTGCCGTTCGCAACGGACCTCGAGCATCCGGCGTTGCAGATCATCGCCGAGCGCTTCGGCGAGGAGCGCCTGGACCACGAGCATTTCCGCGGCGAGGTCGTCTGGACCATCGAGCCTGGCGAGCTGTTGGAGTTCATGACCCTGATCCGCGACCACGAGCGCCTGCGCTTTATCTTCCTCAGCGACCTGGTCGGCCTCGAGGCGATGGCGGGCGAGCCGCGCTTTTGGGTGCTGTACAACGTGCACTCGATCGAGCTGCGGCTGCGGATGCGCATCCGGGTTCCGGCCCACGGCGATAAAGTCCCCTCGATTTGCAGCCTCTACCCAGGGGCCGACTGGCACGAGCGCGAGGCCTTTGACATGTACGGCATCGAGTTCGAGGGGCACCCGCGGCTGAGGCGGATCTACATGCCAGACGACTTCGACGGGCATCCGTTGCGCAAGGACTTCCCGTTGCGGGGCAAGGGCTGAGTATGGGCGAGCGCTTTCACGAGATGACCCTCAACATGGGCCCCCAGCACCCCTCGACCCATGGGGTGCTGCGGTTGGTGCTCAAGCTCGAGGGCGAGACTGTGCTCGATCTCGATCCGGTCATCGGCTATCTGCATCGCGGGATCGAGAAGATCGCCGAGCACAAGACCTATCATCAAATCATCCCGCTTACCGACCGCCTGGATTACACCGCGCCGATCTGCAATAGCTTCGGCTACGCCCTGGCCGTGGAGAAGCTGCTGGGGACCGACGTGCCCGCGCGCGCGCGCCTGCTTCGCGTGCTGCTAAACGAGTTGGGCCGGATCGAGGGCCACCTGCTGTGGCTGGGCTCGCACGCGATGGACATCGGCGCGATGACCGTCTTCCTCTACACCTTCCGCGAGCGCGAGCTGACCTACGAGATTTTCGAGGAGGTCGCTGGCGGTCGGCTGATGGTCAGTTGGATTCGCATCGGCGGCTGCGCCTACGACCTGACACCGCGCGCCGAGGAGAAGCTGCGCGAGTTCGTCGAGCTCTTCCCGCGCAAGATCGACGACTACGAGACCCTGCTGACCGACAACCGCATCTGGCACCGGCGCACCAAGGGCATCGGCGTGCTGCCGCCCGAGGACGCGGTGGCCATGGGCTTTACCGGCCCGATGCTGCGCGGTTCGGGCGTGCCCTACGACGTGCGCAAGACCTATCCCTACTCGGGCTACGACGACCTCGAGTTCGAGATGGCGCTGGCTGGCGCGGCCTGCGATACCTACGACCGCTACCTGGTGCGCATCAAGGAGATGCGCGAGAGCAACAAGATCGTCAAACAGTGTCTCGACCTGTTGCGCCCCGGCCCGATCAATGCCGACCTGCCGCGGGTGGTGCCGCCGCCCAAGGCCGAGGTTAACCACAACATCGAGAGTCTGATCCATCACTTCCATCTGATGACCGAGGGATTTGACGTGCCGCGCGGCGAGGTCTACCAGGCGGTGGAGGCGCCCAAGGGCGAGCTGGGGTTCACCATCGTCTCCGACAGCACGGCCAAGCCCTGGCGGCTGAAGATCCGGCTGCCGAGCTTCGGCAACCTCCAGGGCCTGCCGCTGATCAGCAAGGGACACATGATCGCCGACATCTCGGCGCTGGTGGGCACAACCGACATTTGCCTGGCGGACGTGGACAAATGACGGCAAGCGGTGTGGAGCAATTCAGCTGGCTGATTTTCGCATTTAAAATGCTGCTGATCTTCGCCGGCTTCCTGACGGTCACCGCCTACAACACGCTCTATGAGCGGCGCGTGGCCGCGGCGCTGCAGCAGCGCGTGGGTCCCAACCGCGTGGGGCCGCTGGGCCTGCTCCAGCCGATCGCCGACGGCGTCAAGCTGATCTTCAAAGAGGACCTGACGCCGGCGATGGTCGACCGTTTTCTGTACTTCCTTGCGCCGAGCATCACCATGAGCTGCACCCTGGCGATCATCGCCGTGATTCCGTTTACCGAGAACGCGGTGATCGCCGATTTCAACGTTGGCCTGCTCTACCTGCTGGCGGTCTCGAGCTTGGCGGTCTACGGCATCGTGCTCGCCGGCTGGAGCTCCAACAGCAAGTACAGCCTGCTCGGCGGCCTGCGCTCCAGCGCGCAGATGATCAGCTACGAGCTGGCCATCGGTTTGTCCGTGGCGCTGGTGGTGATGCTCTCGGGCAGCTTCAACCTCAGCCAGGTGATCGCCGAACAGCAGGTGCACTGGAACCTGTGGAAGTACCCGCCGCTGGGGCTGATCGGCTTCTTTGTGTTCTACATCGCGATGCTCGCCGAGACCAACCGCGCGCCGTTCGACTTCCCCGAGGCCGAGCAGGAGCTGGTGGCCGGGTTCCACACCGAGTACTCGGCGATGAAGTTCGCCGGGTTCTACATCGGCGAGTACGGCAACATGGTCGCCGCGGCCTCGATCACCGCGGTGCTGTTTCTCGGCGGCTACCAGCTGCCCCTGGGATTGCAGGCCAAGGTCGCGGCCATCGACGCCTACTGGGTGCGGATGCTGATCGGCCTGGCCGTGATGCTGACCAAGGTCGCGGTGCTGATCTTTACCTACTTCTGGGTGCGCTGGACCCTGCCGCGCTACCGCTACGACCAGCTGATGGAGCTGGGCTGGAAGCGTTTCGTGCCCATCGGCCTGGCCAACCTGATGCTGACGGCAATCTACATGCTGGCCTGGCAGCGTCTGGGGTGGGGGGCCTGATGGGCGCGCTGGGACGCTTCCTGCGTAGCGTGACCCTCTGGGATATCTGGAAAGGGCTGGCGCTGACCATGCGTCACGCGCTGCGTAAACCAGTGACCCTGCGCTACCCCGAACAGCGCCGGGAGGTGGCCGAGCGCTTCCGCGGCAGACATCGCCTGCGGCGCTGGGACGACGGCTCGGAGCGCTGCGTGGCCTGCGGGATGTGCGCGGCGGTCTGCCCGGCGGCCGCGATCTACATCGAACCCGGCGAGACCCAGTACGGCGAGCGCTTTGCCAAGGTCTACGAGGTCAACGCCATGCGCTGCGTGTACTGCGGGTTCTGCGTCGAGGCCTGCCCCTACGACGCGATCGTGATGACCGGGGACTACGAGATGGCCGAATACAACAAGGCCGATTTGCTGTGGGACAAGGATCGACTCACCGAGCCCGATCCCGCGGCCCGGGCGCAGGAGAGTTAAGGTGGAGTTCGGCGCGGCCTCCAGCGTAGTCTTCGCCGTCCTGGCGCTGCTGACCCTGGGCTCGGGGCTGTCGGTGGTGCTGCAGCGCAACCCGATCAACTCGGCGATCTCGCTGCTGTTCGCATTCATCGGGCTCTCCGGGCTCTACATCCTGATCAACGCCCAGCTGATCGCGCTGTTCCAGGTGATGGTCTACGCCGGTGCGATCCTGGTGTTGATCGTGTTCGTAATCATGCTGCTCAACCTCAAGGAGGAGGGGAAGCCCGGCTTCTTCGTGTTGCGCGGGCCCGCGCGGCTGGCCGGACTGCTGGCCGCGGTGCTGCTGCTGGTCGAGGTGCTCTACGTGCTGACCGACCTCGATCCGCGCACGGGCGACGTGCCCGCGAGCACCTTCGGCGACCCCACGGCGTTGGCCGAGCTGCTGTTCACGCGCTACGTGTTCGCCTTTGAGATCGCCTCGGTGCTGCTGCTGGTGGCGATTGTCGGCGCGGTGATCCTCACGCGCAAACCACAAGACGAGGGCGATGCCCACGAGAAACAGGAGGGCGACGATGTCGGCTGAGACCGTATTTAACGGCTACCTGCTGCTGGCCGCGCTGCTGTTCGTGATCGGGATGGCCGGAGTGCTGGTGCGGCGCAACGCGATCGTGATTTTTATCTGCATCGAGCTGATGCTCAACGCGGTCAACCTGACCCTGGTAACTCTGGCCACGCGCATGGGACAGGTCACGGGGCACGCCTTCGTGCTGTTCGTGATGGCCGTGGCCGCGGCCGAGGCCGCGGTGGGGCTGGCGATCATCATCTCGCTGTTCCGCAACTCGGCGACCATCGACGTCGAGCGGATCAACCTGCTCAAGGGATGAATTGATGGGCGACTACCTGTTCCTGATCCCGCTGTTTCCGCTGATCGGCGTGCTGGTCAACGGTTTGGCGGGCAGGCGCTTTTCCGAGCGGCTGGTGGGCCTGATCGGCTGCGCGGCGGTGCTCGGGAGTTTGGTGGTCACGCTGCTGGCGTTTGCCGAGCTGCTGGGCTTGCCACAGGGCCAACATGCCCTGGCCACGCAGCCGCTCTACCAATGGATTTCGGCCGCCACGCTTACCTCGCGGCCGCTGTCGATCCCGGTGCAGTTCATCTTCGATCCGCTGAGCGCGGTGATGTGCCTGGTGGTCGCGGGCGTGAGCCTGCTGATCCACATCTACTCCATGGGCTACATGGCGGGCGAGCGCGGATTCCGGCGCTACTTCACCTACCTCAACCTGTTCGTGTTCTCGATGCTCTTGCTGGTCTCGGGCAACTCGCTGCTGCTGATGTTCGTGGGCTGGGAGGGCGTGGGGCTCTGCTCGTATTTGCTGATCGGCTACTACTACCAAAAGAAGAGCGCGTCCGATGCGGGCAAGAAGGCGTTCATCGTCAACCGCATCGGCGACTTCGGTTTCCTGCTCGGGATCTTTCTCACCTTCTGGTGCTTCGGCGTACTGGAGTTCGACCAGCTTCAGGCCAAGGTGCAGCTCGGCGGGGTCTCGGGCGGGATGATCACCGCGATCACTCTGCTGTTCTTCATCGGCGCCACGGGCAAGAGCGCGCAGATTCCGCTCTACTTCTGGCTGCCCGACGCGATGGAGGGCCCGACCCCGGTCAGCGCGCTGATTCACGCGGCGACGATGGTCACCGCCGGCGTCTACATGGTGGCGCGGCTGAGCTTCCTCTACGTGCTCTCGCCCACGAGCCTGGCGGTGGTGGCCACGGTGGGCGCGGCCACGGCGTTCTATGCCGCGACCATGGGCTTTGCCCAACGCGATCTCAAGCGCATCCTGGCCTACTCGACGATCAGCCAGCTGGGCTACATGTTCCTCGGCGTGGGCGTGGCCGCGTTTTCGGCCGGGATCTTCCACCTAGTGACCCACGCCTTTTTCAAGGCGCTGCTGTTCATGGCCGCCGGCGTAGTGATGCACGCGCTGCACGGCGAGCTGGACGTGCACAAGATGGGCGGCCTGCGCAAAAAGCTGCCGATCACCCACGCGGTGTTCCTAGTGGCCACGTTGGCGATCATGGGCTTCCCCGGCCTCTCGGGGTTCTTCAGCAAGGACGAGATCCTCTGGATGACCTTTAACCGTGGGGCCAGCGGCGGGGCGCTGTACTACGTGCTCTACGCCGTGGGTCTGATCACCGCGGGCATGACCGCGTTCTACATCTGGCGCGCGCTGCTGCTGACCTTCTGGTCCGGGCCGCCGCGCGACGCCGAGCTGCACGAGCAGGCCCACGAGGCGCCGGCCTTGATGTGGGTGCCGCTGGCGATCCTGGCCGTGCTCTCGGTGGTCGGCGGACTGGTGGGCGTGCCCGAAGCCCTGGGCGGCAGCAATCGCATCCACCACTTCCTCGCACAGTCCACATCCGCGCTGCCCCACGCGGGCCATACCTTCGGACACGCGGTCGAGTATGGGCTGATGGCGCTCTCCGTGGCCGTGGCCTTGATCGGCGCACTGAGCGCGATCGTGATCTACCGCAGCGGGCTTCAGCGCGCGGGTCGCATCGTGGCCAAGATCAAAGGCCTGCACCGAGTGGTGTTCAATAAGTACTACATCGACGAGTTCAACGACGCGGCCGTGGTTCAGCCGCTGCGTCGCACCAGCACCAACTTTCTCTGGCGCTTTATCGACGAAGCGGTGATCGATGGCGCGGTCAACGGCGCGGCCTGGCTGGCGCAAGCCCTGGGCGGGCAGCTGCGGCGGCTGCAGGACGGCCGGGTCTCCAGCTACGCCCTGGCCGTGGCCCTGGGCGCGGTGGGCCTGCTGCTGGCCCTGCTGATGGGGGCCTGATGCACTACCTCGATCAGCGTTGGATCAGCCTGGTGACTTTCCTGCCGCTGCTGGCGGCCCTGGCGCTGCTGCTGATCCCCTCGCGCCGCGAGCGCTTGGTGCGCCACTTCACTCTGGGCGCAACGTTGGCAACCTTCGTGCTCTCGCTGCCGCTGTATTTTGAGTACGCGCGGCTGATCGCCCACGCCTCGCCAGCGGCCGGTGTGAAGGGGCTGTTCCTGTTCGAGGTGCCGCTGGAATGGATCAGCGCCTTCTCCGTGCACTACCTGGTGGGCGTGGACGGCATCAGCCTGCTGCTGGTGCTGCTGACCACGTTCCTGGGTCCGATCTGCGCGCTGAGCGCCTATCGTTACATCACGGTGCGCGTCAAGCAGTACATGATCGCGATGCTGCTGCTGCAGTTCGGCATGACCGGCGTGTTCGTGGCCCTGGACATGTTCCTGTTCTACGTGTTTTGGGAGCTGATGCTGATCCCGATGTACCTGATCATCGGGGTCTGGGGCGGGCCGCGCCGGATCTACGCGGCGGTCAAGTTCTTCGTTTACACGATGGTCGGCTCGGTGCTGATGCTCGCCGCGATTCTCTATCTGTATAAGTCGTGCGGCTCGAGCTTCGATTACTTCGAGCTCGCCGCGCGCACGCGAATGCTCGGAGCGACCGCGCAGCTCGTGCTGTTCGCCGGGTTCGCCCTGGCGTTCGCGATCAAGGTGCCGATGTTCCCGTTCCACACCTGGCTGCCCGACGCCCACGTCGAGGCGCCCACGGCGGGCTCGGTGATTCTGGCCGGCGTGATGCTCAAGATGGGGACCTACGGCTTCCTGCGTTTCGCCATCGGCCTGTTCCCCGGCGCCGCGTTCCAGGCCGCGCCCTTGATCAGCATGTTGGCGGTGATCGGCATCGTCTACGGCGCGCTGGTGGCGATGGTCCAGCCCGACGTCAAGAAGCTGGTGGCCTACAGCTCGGTGAGCCATTTAGGATTCGTGATGCTCGGGATGTTCGCCTTCAACACCATGGGCATGCAGGGCTCGGTGTTGCAGATGATCAATCACGGCATCTCCACCGGCGGGCTGTTTCTGCTGGTGGGCATGCTTTACGAGCGGCGACACACGCGGATGATCCGCGACTTCGGCGGCCTGGGCCGCGTGGTGCCGGTGTTCGCCGTGTTTCTGATGATCCTCACCCTGAGTTCGATCGGCCTGCCGGGCACCAACGGCTTTACCGGCGAGTTCCTGATTTTGCTCGGGAGCTTCCGCAACAGCGTACCGCTGACCGTGGCCGCGGCCACGGGCGTGGTGCTGGCCGCGGTCTACATGCTCTGGATGTACCAGCGCGTGATGTTCGGCGAGGTGACCAACGAGGCCAATGCCGAGATCGAGGACATGCGCCCGCGGGAGTGGGCCTACATGCTGCCGCTGGTGCTGATGGTCTTCTGGATCGGCCTGCATCCCAACACTTTCCTGGCGTTGATCGAGCCCAGCGTCAACGCGCTGCTGCAACAGATCGGCGTGACCGATGGCGGCGCCGCGGCCCAGGCCGGGCCCGCGTTGCGTCACGCCGCCGCGATGCTGGCGCCGTAGGGGGATCGGATGAGGCTGCCAGGAGACATGGTCTGGATCGCCGTTGCCCCGCACCTGTTGGTGCTGGTGACCATGACCGTGGTGCTGCTCTCGATCATCGCCCTGGCGCATAAGCCGCGACGCGAGCAGGCCGAGCTGGCCGCAATGCTGACCAGCGCCGGGCTGGCCGCGACCCTCGTGCTGCTGGTTTTGGTCTGGGATCGCGCGGGGATCGAGGCCTTCGGCCGCTGCGTGGCCCTGGACCACTACGGCCTGCTGCTGAGCTTCCTGCTGGTGGGCGCGACCCTGCTGGTGTCGCTGATCAGCCCGCGCTACCTCGAACTGGAGCGGATCGAGTCCGGCGAATACTACTTCCTGTTGCTCTCGGCGTTGTTCGGCGCGATCTGCATGGTCGCGACCAACGACCTCTTAATTATCTTCCTGGGCCTGGAGATCATGTCGATCTCGATCTACGTGCTGGCCGGACTGCTGCAACGCCAGCGGCGCTCGGGCGAGGCCGCGCTGAAGTACTTCCTGCTCGGCGCGTTCGCCACGGCGTTTTTGCTCTACGGCATGGCGCTGCTCTACGGGCAGGGCGGCAGCACGCATTTGCGCGAGATCGCGCGCTCCATGCCCCGCGAGACGATCGTCGGCACGGCCGGGATCGGCCTGCTGATTGTCGGCCTGGGCTTCAAGATCGCGGCGGTGCCGTTCCACATGTGGACCCCCGACGTGTACGACGGCGCGCCCACACCGGTCACCGGGCTGATGGCCGCTGTAGTCAAAATCGCGGCCTTTGCCGCGCTGCTGCGCGTGATCGGCGAGCTGCTCGGACCGTTCCCCGCGCCGGTGCACAACGTCTGGGTCTACACGCTGACCGCCTTGGCCGTGATCACCATGACCTACGGCAACGTGGTGGCGCTGGTCCAGCGCAATATCAAGCGCATGCTCGCCTACTCCTCCATCGCCCACGCCGGGTACATGCTGGTCGGACTGGCCGCGCTGTTCACCAACCCCAATGACGGCGCGGGCTCGCTGCTGTACTACCTGACGGCCTACACCCTGATGAACATCGGCGCGTTCGCCGTGGTGATCGTGGTCAGCGGCCGCAACGAGCAGTCGTTCGACATCGAGGGCTACGCCGGACTGGCCGCGCGAAGGCCCGGTGTGGCGCTGGCCATGGCGGTCTGCCTGTTCAGCCTGGCCGGGATTCCACCGCTGGCCGGGTTCTTCGGCAAGTACTACCTGTTCATCGCCGCGATGCGATCCGGGCTGGTGGGGCTGGTGATCGTCGCCGTACTCAACTCGGCGCTCTCGGTCTACTTCTACATCCGTATTGTCTACCTGATGTACATGCGCGAGCCCGTTGCCGAGCAGCCGCCGACCAACCGCCACTGGGGGCTCTCCCTGGCCCTGGGGCTGTGCGCCGTGGCCGTGCTGCTGCTGGGGCTCTTCCCCAACAGCCTGCTGCGCCTGATCGCCGAATCCCTCGGGGTCTTTTTCTAGATCGAAAAATCGATCTTTGTGTGTGGCGCGAGCTTTCACCAAATAATGTTATTCAAAAATATTCCCATCCCTACAGGGGTTAAGAATGTAGACCTGGGAAGAGCGTCCTGCCATGGAGTACAATGGCAAATTAAAATTTGAAGGCACGGAGGGCAGGATGATCAGACCCAGGAACAGCGTGGGGATCTGGGGTTTCGGGCCCACGGCCACGCGCTTCATGCCCGGCGGCTACCATCCTGCGGCGCATCAGCAGAGCGTCGTGGAGTGGACCAAACGCGCGGTGGACGGTCTGGGCGACCTGCTCGACGGCCTGGAGTTCCACTATCCCGGCGAGTGCAACGAGGACAACCTGCCGCAAATCCAGCGCGCACTGGGCGGCTCGGTCGACCTCTACTGCCTGGCCTTGGGGCTTTTCTCCAATCCGCGCTACGCAAAGGGCAGCTTTATCAATCCCAGCGCCGATCTGCGCCGCGAGGCGATCAACGTCGCCAGGCGCGCCGTGGACATGGCCCAAGCGGTGGGAGCGCGGCTGATCGTCTGGCCCGGCGGCGAGGGGTACAACTATCCGTTCCAGGTCGACTTCGTCAATGCCTGGACCTGGTTTATCGACGCGCTGGCCGAGATCACCGCGTACGCCGCGGACAAGAACGTGACGGTCTTTTTGGAGCACAAGAACTCCGAGCCCGCGATGAAGATCCTGATGCGCGACATCGGCATGACGCTCTACACGATCCAGAAGGTCGGGCAACGCGGCGTGGACACCGCGAACCTGCTGGTCAACATGGACTGGCAGCACCTGGTGATGAACGGCGAGAACCTGCCCGAGTACGCGGCGCTGCTGATGGCCGAGGGCAAGCTGGGGCACCATCACAGCAACTCGGGTTGGGGCACGTTCGACGACGACAATATGACCGGCGCGCTGTGCTTCATGCAGACCCTGGCGCTGGCCAAGGAGCTGCAACTGGGCGACTACGGCTCGGGCGGCGAGCGCGTGGGCTTCGACCTCTTCCCCTACACCGAGGACCCGGTGGCCGCGGTACGGCGCAGCATTCTCAATTGGGAGTGGATCTGGGACCGCGCCGAACAGATCGACAGTGGACGGCTGCGCGCGGCACGCGCAGAGTCGGACGCGGTTGCCGCGCTGACCGAGGTCTACCGCGCACTGGGGCTGGACGAGGAATATGAGCGCCGGATCGTCGAACGCAAGCGCTCGTAAGCCGCTGCTGCTCGGGCTGGACCTGGGCACCGGATCGGCGCGCGCGCTGCTGATCGACCCTGCGGGTCGGATCGCGGCCCAGGCTGCGGCCGAATATCCGTTGAGCGTGCCGCGTCCGGGCTGGGCCGAACAGGATGCGCGGCAATGGCGCGACGCCGCGCTGTCGGCCGTGGCCACGGTGGTGAAAAAGGCGCGCGGACGGTCGATCGTCGGTGTGGGGCTCACCGGCCAGATGCACGGCAGCGTGTTTCTTGACAGTCGCAATCGCGTGATCCGGCCGCCGCTGCTTTGGAACGACCAGCGTACGGCCGAGCAGGCGCGCTGGATCGAGGAGACGGTGGGCCGCTCGCGGCTGATTCGCCTCACCGGCAACCGCGCGCTGACCGGATTCACCTCGCCCAAGATCATCTGGCTGCGCCAGATCGAGCCGCGACGCTTCGCGCGGCTGCGCTCGGTGCTGTTGCCCAAGGATTATTTGCGCTACGTGCTGACCGGGGTCAAGGCGCTGGAGTGCTCGGACGCCAGCGGCACGGGCCTGTTCGACGTCAGGCAACGTTGCTTCAGCTCCGAGGTGCTTGATGCGCTGGATCTCTCGCCCGAGCTGTTCGGGCCGGTCTACGAGGGGACCGAGGTCTGCGCCAAGGTCTCGGCGCGCGCAGCCGCGCTGTGCGGCCTGGCCGCGGGCACGCCGCTGGTCGGCGGCGGCGGTGATCAGGCGGCCGGAGCGGTGGGCGCGGGTGTTGTGCAGCGCGGCGGGCTGATGATCAGCCTGGGCACCTCGGGCGTGGTGTTCGCGGCTGACGACCGTTATCGCTACGAGCGACGCGCACGGCTGCACGCCTTTTGCCACGCCGCGCCGGGCCTGTGGCACCTGATGGGCGTGATGCTCAACGCCGGGGGCGCGCTGAGCTGGCTGCGCCAAACCCTGGGAGGCGTGAGCTACGGGCGGCTGCTGGCCGAGGCCGCGCAGGTCGAGCACGGGGCCGAGGGGCTGATGTTCCATCCCTACCTGATGGGCGAGCGCACGCCACTCAATGCGCCGGGCGCGCGCGGCAGCTTCTACGGCCTGACC
Source organism: Candidatus Alcyoniella australis (assembly GCA_030765605.1). Classification (NCBI taxonomy): domain Bacteria; phylum Candidatus Lernaellota; class Candidatus Lernaellaia; order Candidatus Lernaellales; family Candidatus Alcyoniellaceae; genus Candidatus Alcyoniella; species Candidatus Alcyoniella australis. Next base: position 65,684 of record JAVCCG010000072.1, on the reverse strand, counting down.
CTGCGTCACGGACGCGGCCATTTGGTGCGCGCCTGCCTCGAGGGCGTGGCCTTCGGCTTGCGCGAGGCGCTGGACCTGGTGCGCTCGCTGGGCGTGGAGGCCCAATTTGTGCGGCTTTGCGGCGGCGGCGCACGCTCGACGCTGTGGAGTACGATCATTGCCCAGACCCTGGGCTTGCCCATCACCCGGCTCGCGACCGAGCAGGGACCGGCCTTTGGCGCTGCGCTGCTCGCCGGGGTTGGGGCCGGGGTCTACGCCGATCTGTCGGATGCCTGCTCGCGGGCCGTGCGCTTGGGGCCGACCATCGATCCCGATCCCGCGGAAGTCGCCGCGTACGACGAATTGTTCCAGCATTGGAAGAGGGTGCGCTCGCTGCTCGAGCCGCTCTACGCCGAGCGATGAACGCACACGACCAACCCGCATCGAGACGCTCGCGCACTGTGTTGCTGCTGCTTTGCGGGCTGATCCTGATCCACCTGTGCACCAACCTGCTTTGGATGAGCTTTTGCACCCACGCGCCGTCGCACTACCCGCACAACGACTACCCCGGGGCGATGGACCGCGGCCTGGTGCTGCTCGCCGACTACCCGCCGCAGCTGGTGGAGTGGAACTACGACCGCGTGCGGATTCTGGCGCTCGATTTCGCCGGGAGCATTGCCGTGGCCCTCGGGCCGAGCTATCTGACGCTGTCGCTGGCCTCGACCATCGCGCTGATTATGCTGATGATCGGCTGCTTCGAGCTCGGCCGCGAGCTGCGCGACGAGTGGACCGGGCTGCTGGCCGCGGCGCTGATCTCGTTCTACCCGATCAGCTATGCCTTCTCGCGCATCCTTCAGGGCCAGATCCAGGAGATGATGTGGACAGTCTGGCTGGCGCTGCTGGCAATCAAGCTTAGCGCGGCCCTGGCCGACGACGAGGCGTCGATGCGCACGCGGGAAATAGTGCTCGCGGTTTTACTTGCCCTCGGCTGGCCTCTGGCGTTCCTCACGCCGGTGGAGATGACCTACGTATTTCTGTTCTGGCTGGTGGGCTGGACCGTGATCGGCTGGCTGCTGCTCAAGTCCTTGATCGCGGCTTTGCGCGGCAACGCGCAACGCAGGCTGCGGCGGGTGCTGATCGTGGTCCTGCTCGGGTTGTGGATCGCGGCGATTACAGCCGTGCTCTACTATCCGGACTACGTGCTGGCCGGGCGCAAGCTGCCGATGCAGTACTACGGCGCCGAGGCCGCGGGCCAGGGCGATCTGGGCATGGGGCTGCCCGGCTGGGCCGGATTGCTGTCGTACCCGCGGGAGATGGCCTGGGAGACAGTGGGGTTGCTGGCGAGTGTGGCGCTGCTCCCTGCGTTGCTGCTGATGCTCCTCGACCGGCGTGCCAGGCAGCGCGACACGCTGTTGCTGTGGCTGATCGTGCCGTTTGTCGTGCTCAATCTGTCGGTCAAGAAGTGGGGCTACTACCTGTGCAACGTCTACCCGGCGATGGCGCTGATCACGGCCCTGGGCGTGGCCGCGCTGCGGCCGCGTTGGCTGCGCGTGGGGCTGGGCGTGCTGCTGGTGCTCTGCGGCTGCGTGATGATGCAGCTGCGCAGCTTCAGCATCGATCCGTTCCACTGGCCCGAGGTGCTCGGCGTGAACTACTACCACCCCAATCCCTATGTGCGGCAACCGACGCAGGATCCGATGAACGCGCTGTACTCCCACGCCGCGGGCCTGATCCAGGATGAGCTCGATGGTCTGCAACGGCCCGCGGGGATCACGCGCATCGGCATGCTTAAGGTGCCGGGCTTTGGCACCTCGTTGATCGAGTACTACCTCAAGCTGCACGGCGAGAAACGGGCGCGGATCGAATCGGCCGTCGACGAGCACAGCGGCGAGCTCGCGCCGTTCGACCCCTTTGACCTGCTGGTGGTGGTCTGGCCCGGCGACCTGGTCTATCGCTCGGGCGCGCGCGATCATCAGCCGCACTTCGGCGAGATCATCGACCCGCCGACGCGCGAGCAGATGCTGGGCTGGGTGCGCGATGACGGGCGCTTCGAGCCCGCGGGCGCGGCCGGCCCGTTCACATTTTTCCGGCGCGTGCGCTGACGCTATGCTCGGTGCCAGGTGAACCCCGGCGGCGATAATCCCGGTAAAGCGCGGTGGCGTCTGCTGCTGGCGCTGCTGATCGCCTTTTTGCTGGCGCAGAACGTGCTGGTGCTGCTCAGCATCGACTATCCCCCGGCGTCCTATCCGCACTTTACCCACAGCGCGGTGCTGCTCAAGGCCTACACCCTGGGCGAGCAACTGAGCGCGGACCAGGTCTGGTCGACCAACCGGCGCTTCAACCTGATGATCGGCGCGGCCGCGTTGATCGTGCGCGCCCTGGGCCCGAGCTACCTCAGCGTCTGCCTGATCTCGAGCCTGGGGCTGATCGCGCTGCTGATCGGCGTATACGTTTTGGGTTCGATGCTCGCCTCGGAGCGCGCGGGACTGGCGGCCGCGGCGCTGCTCTCGTCGTTCCCCATGGTTTGGGGCCTGTCGCGTCTGCTCGAGGAGCAGGTGCCCGACGCGGCGTTGGCGGTCTGGACCGTGGTCTGCACATTGGGATTGGCGCGGCGACCGGGCGCGGCTTGGGCCGTGCCACTGTGCGCGCTGCTGGTGCTGGACTATTTGTGGCCCAAGGAGATCACCTACCTGATCATCCAGTTGCTGTTCGTGGGACCGGCGATGGTCGCGGCGTTGCTGTTCCCTGCGATGCGCGAACGTCCGTTGCGGTTGCGAGCGTTGGCCTGGACCGCGGCTGCGGCGCTCGGGGCGGCGGTGATCTGCCTGGGCTCGATCCAGGCCGAGCTGCGCGATCAGCTGGCGTCCCTGGCCGGCTACTATACGAACGAGGCGTTCGCCAACCCCGAGTACGAGGTCACGTCGCTGACCGCTCATCCGTTCTACGCGCTGCTGTACTACCCTTACGCAATGCTCGTCTCGCACGTCGGATTGTGGGGCCTGCTGTGCGTGGCGGCCTGCGCGCCCTGGGCCTTTGTCCGTCGCGCGCCGGGTCGACGGCTGTTGGCGATCTGGCTGTTGGTCCCGTGGTTTGTGCTGCTGGCGCTGAGCAAGAAGCAGGACATGTACGGCATCGGCTTTCTGCCGCCGTTGGCCCTGCTGGCCGCCGTGGGCTGGGAGCGGATCCCCGGCGGGCGCTGGAAAGCATGGCTGAGTGCGGTGGCGCTCTGCGCGCTGCTGCTGCTCGGGCTGCAACGCACCCTCGAGCCCGGCGGCGGCCCGTCAACGATCAAACGCAGCATGCTGCCGCTCAACGTCGATCGCTACGACTGGCCGATCGAAGCGCCGCGCGACGGTCTGCTCTATCAGCACGTCGGTCAACAGATCGTCCAACGCGCTCGCGAACTCTATCCTGACCGCGATCCGCTGCGTATCGGCTTGGCCAAGTATCCCAACTACGATTTCGATCCGATATCGTACTGCGTGATGGTCCGCGATCCGCGGCTGCGCCTGGTGCGAATGGTCAACGACATCGACGTGCAGCTCGATATCGGGCGGCCGGTCGATCTGGTGCTGACGTTTTGGCCCAGCGACATCCAAGTGGCCGTGGGATTTTGGTCGCGGGAGGCCTACGACGAGTTCCCGGTGCCGCCCGAGCTGAGGCCGGACGGACTGGCGCGGCAACTGGCGCAGGCGGGATATCAGCCCGCGGGACGCATCGGCGCGATCCGCTTTTTCGCGCCGAGACAAAGCTTGGAGGAACCATGAGAACAATCCTGATTTCGGCGTTGACCGTGATCTTGATGGCAGCTTACTGTCTGGCGGCCGACCCGCCGGACAACGTGTTGGTTTGCGATGTGACCGCCCACCAGCAGGTGCGGCCGCAGGTGGCGGCGGACGGCGACAAGGTCTACGTGGTCTGGGAGGACTGGTCGAACTACGAGCCCGAGGTGCGTATTGCGCGCTCGATCGACGGCGGCATAAGCTTCGGCGAGTCCGTGCGCGTGGGCGAGAGCACGCCCCAGCCGCAGCTGCGGCCCGACGTGGCGGCACACGGCCACGCGGTCTGGGTGGTTTGGGCCGACCGCCGTTCGGAACTCAATTACGACGTGTACTGCGCGCGCTCCACTGACGGTGGCCGTAACTTCGAGCGCGAAGTGTTGCTCGCAGCCGGGGCGCGCAACAGCCAGCTTGATCCGCGCATCGCCCGCGGCCCCTCGGGCGAGCTGGTGGTGGTCTGGGCCGACAATCGCGACACTACCGAGTACGACTATGGCGTGGTCTGGAACGTCTACGCTGCGCTGAGCATTGACAATGGCGCGAGCTTTGCTCCGGCGGTGCGCGTGGACAACGCGGCCTACAGCTACGCGTTGTGGCCCGACGTGGCCGTGGGCGACGACGGCACGATCCACGTGCTCTATCGTGACTACAGCGGCGCGATCCTCCACGCCGCAAGCCTCGATGGCGGAGCGAGCTTCGGCGCGGCAAAGGCCGTGTCGGACGGCGGTGGCGGGCACGTCCAGCCGCGGGTGGCGGTGGATGGCGATCAGGTTTGGGCCGTGTGGTCCGACAGCCGCGAGGCCGCGGCCGGCCGCGATCCGACGTTGGTATTTAGCAACTACGCCCCGCTGGACGTCTACGCCGACATCAGCGTCGACAACGGCCAGAACTGGGGCGCGGATTTCCGCGTTAATCCCACGCAGCTGATGTATCAACTGCGGCCCGACGTGGATGCGCAGGACGGATTCGCGGTGGTGGCGTTCAGTGACGACCGAGAGGTGGGGGATTTCCACATCTACGTTTGGCGTAGCGACCTTGATCAGGAGCAGCGCCTGGACGACGACGAGCGCCGGGCCGAGAAGACCTGGCCCGCGGTGGACGTGGATCAGGGTCGGGCCTACGTGGTCTGGCAGGATGACCGCGGGGGCGACTACGACGTGTATTTAGCCGTGATCGAGGAGGTCGAACCATGAGCGCGCGCGCGATTTTACGCTGGCTGTTGCTCGCCTTGCTGTGCCTGATCGTCGCGGGCCTTGCCGCGTGCGACGCTGACGATGACGACGACGACGGCGGCGACCACGCTGACGATGACGACGAGACGATCGTGTTGCAGCTCGACGGCGTGTTTCTCGATCCGCTGTGGAACACCGGGCTCGAGGCCGACGAGCTGTCGGCCAAGCTCGGTCGCGCGAAACAGGAGCTGCAAGCCAAGATTGTGATTTTGCCCTGGACCCTGTTGCACGACGAGGCGCTCTACGCCTCGTCGCGCTTCGAGCGGATGGACGGTCTGGCAGTGGACGATTTGGTGACCGCGCTGCTCGACGCTGCGCAAGAAAACCAGATGCAAGTAGTGATCGGCCTGAGCGCCGCGCGCAACGCCGCGGAGATCAACCTCGATCCCGAGGCCGCGGAGGTCGCGCGCCAGACCGCGCTGGTCCAGGAACTCAGCGCGTTGTACGCCGATCATCCGGCGCTGCTCGGGTTCTACCTCAACTACGAGCTGACGGCCGAGCCCGGACCGCAGTGGCTCTCGCTGCTGACCAAGGTCGCTGACGCATGCCACGACGCGGCGCCCGACCAACAGTTGTGGATCAGCGCGTGCTACCCCGGACCGCCGCTGACCCTGATGGTCGATGAGATTTTGCGACGCGACAGCGACGTGCAGATTGAAGAAATCGACGACTCGCAATTTCGCGCGTTTTGGGCGCGCAGCTGGATCGAGGCGGCGATGGCCTGCGGGGTCGACGTGCTGCTGATCGCCGACCGGATCGGCGCACATCGCAACAACTGGATTACCCTCGAGCGCGACTACGCCTCGCTGCTCGAGGCGCGCACGATGCTCGGCGCACAAGTGGAGCTGGCCGCGCAGGTCGAGCTGTTCGACACGGTGGACCAAGGGACGCTGCGTCCCTGGCCCGGACCGGCCGACCCCGAGCGCGTGGAGCAACAGATCGAGCTTGCGCAACGCTATACGGGGCGCGCCGTGGGCTATAGTTGGGATCTGTTCGACGAGCAGGCGCAGCAGCCCGACACGGCCCTGGCGGCCGATGTCGAACTCGAGGACAGCGCGCTGTGGATCGACGAGCATTTACACGCCAAGTGCTGGCGCGACGGTCAGATCGTCACGGTGCGCGACGGCCAGTGGCCGGTGGACGCGGGCTCCAACTGGTGGCAGGAGGACGCCTGTTGGCTGACCGGGATCTACTGCTCGGCCCAGAGCTTCCGCTACGCGGTCACGGGCGATCCCGAGGCCGCGGAGTATGCGCGACGCGCCTGGCAGACCCTGCACAACATGTCGCACACCACGCCGCTGCCCGGCGAGGTAGTGCGCAACTACACCACATACTTCTTTGAGCAGCTCGTGCCGCTGCAACCCAATTCGGACACGATCAAGCGTTGGCACCGCCACCCGGTCAAGGAGCTGTACTGGGTGGGGGACATCTCGATCGACCAGCTCGCGGGCTATCTGCCGGGGATCGCCAACTACTACGACCTGGTGGCCGACGAGCAGGAGCGCGCCACCATCCGCCAGGACGTACACGAGATCATGACGTTGATCGTGGATAACGGCCTACGGGCCGTGCAGTTCGACGGCCAGAACGCCACCTTCGGCAACCTGCGCGCCTCGCCCTCGCTGGCACTGTGCTTTTTACAGATCGCCTGGCACATCACCGGCGAGCAGCGCTTCCGCGATAAGTTCCTCGATATCTACTACGGCGAACGGATGGATCAGGCCACGCTGCTGGTCTACTACGCGATGCACAACATCGCGCGCAAGTACGGCGGCCAGCACTTCCTCGACTCGGGGTTTTACCACCTGCTGGCCTACGAGGAGGATCCGCAGATCTACGGCGAATTGGCGCGGGTGCTGGACTACATCTACGCCGGCAGCCACGACTTCGGCAACGCGGCGGCCAACCTGACCCATCGCGCGCACAACCCGGATTCCAACGGCGGGCTGATCGCGCTCAACGAACTGCAGCGCACCGACGTGCCGATGCTCGATAACGGCTATTGGTATGCCACGGTCAATCAGGACTACTCGGCCGGAGACGTCTACATCCCCATCGAGCGCCGGCCGGCCAAAGAGTACTACTGGTCTTACGCGCCGGACTGGAAAGCCACGCCTCGCGGCGGGCCGTACAACCGCTATGCCGGGGCCGAGTGGCTGATGGTCTACTGGGGCGGACGCTACCACGGCTGGGTGCGGTAGCCCGGAATATTAATGAGGCTTCTACTGCGGCGCACAATCTGCGCGCAATAACTTTGTCATCCTCGTCGATCCATCCTCGACGTACCTCAGCGGGTACGCCTGCGGAGTATCGACTCGGCTTCCTAGTTCTTGCGGCATCTTGCACGCCTCGTATACGAATCTCCATTAATAATCCGGGCTAACACGCAGCGTTGGCGTAAAGAAAATCTCCGCGTCGCGGGGTCTATCGCTGTTAAATGAAGATCGTGATGCGCGAGTTTTGCGGACACCTCAAAGGTGCCTACAAACGCCGTGTGCGCACGCGCCAGAGGGTGGCGATGGCGATGAAGAAGTCGCGGGTGCGGATCTTCTTGCCCTGCCAGACTTTGCGCGGGGTGTAGCTCACCAGCACCTCGTGGATCGGCAGCTTGCGGTTGGCGAGCATCGCCGAGACCTCGGGGCAGAACTCGAACCCCTCGCAACGCAGCGGCAGGCTCTTGATCACGTCCATGCGGAAGCACTTATAGCAGGTGGCGATGTCGGTCATCGTCGGGCCGCGTGGGTAGAGCAGGCGGAAGAAGATGTTCTCCAGCGCTCCGCCCAGGGCGAAGATCGTGCCCGAGATGTGCGTACGCCAGATGCGCCCCGAGTGGCGCGTGCCGTAGACCACGGGTTTGCCCTCGAGCAGCGGCCGCAGCAGCTTGGGGTAGTCCTCGATCGAGTATTCGAGGTCCGCATCCTGCACGATCAGGAAATCGCCGGTCGCCTGTGCCAGGGCGCTGCGGATTGCGGCTCCCTTGCCGCGGTTGCGCTCGTGGCGCAGCAGCTTAACCGGCGCGCTTGGATGCTCGGCGATGAACGCTTCGATCTGCTCCACCGATCCGTCGCTGGAGCCGTCGTCCACGATCAATACCTCGCGTTGCATGTTCGGCTCGTCCAGATCGACGTGGCAGGCGCGGCGCAGCACCTCGTAGACGTAGAGCTGCTCGTTGTAGCAGGGGATGACGATGCTCAGCTTGCGCGGTTCGCTCATCGGCCGCCCCGGCTGGGCATGAATACCGAGAGTAAATTTTTAAACATGATCCGTAGCGAGGGCCCGCGCACCAGCGCGCCGAACAGCACCCGCGGTCGCAGGTAGAAGCGCAAATAGGCCTTGCGCTGAAAGCGCTTGACCTGGAGCGCGGTCTGCGGGTCCATCGCGGTGGTCGGCCGGTCGTAGTCGATGTTGGCCAGGGTCTCCAGCGCCATCGAGCCCAGCATGCGATCGCCGATTACCGAGCCGGGGAAGGGCTGGAAGATCAGGAAGTCGGCGTAGTCCAGCCGACTGCGCAACGAGCCGCGCAGGGTCTGCTCGCGCTCCTGCTCGGTCTCGCCGGGGAAGCCCAGCACGTGGAAGCCGCAGACGCGGATCGAGCTGACGCGTCGCACCATCGCGATCTTCTCGTAGAGGGTTTGCACGTCGACCCGGCGTTTCATCAGCTCGAGTACCCGCGGCGCGCCGGACTCGATGCCCACCGAGATAAAGCGGCAGCCCGAGCGCTCCATGGCGCGCACCAGCTCCTCGCTGAGCATCTCAGCGCGCACGCCGTTGGACGCGCACTGCCAGCGCAGGCCGATCTGTTCATCGACCAGCCGGTTGCAGAACGCCAGGGCGAACTGCGACTCGGCCAGGAAGTGGTCGTCGATCAGCGAGAAGCTCGACGCGCCGTAGTCGTCGCGCACGCGGCGCAGGTATTCGAGCAGATAGTCCAGCCCGTGCACCCGGCGTTGCCTGCCGCTGATCAGCCGCGCCGCGCAGTAGGTGCAGGGCATGGGGCAGCCGCGGCCGGTCATCAGCGGGATGTACTGGCCGAAGAAGCACGCCGGATGCTTGACGAACCAGCGCAGGTTCATCGCCTCGAAGTCGGGCAGGCCCAGGCTGTCCAGGTCCTCGACCAGCGCGCGCTCGTTGGCCTGCGCTCCGTTGTCGCTGCGATAGACTAGGCCCGGGATCGACGCCAGATCGTCGGCGCGCTCCAGCGCGTCGCGGCCGTGTTCCGCAACCAGGGCGGCCAGCATCGGCAGGCCGCTCTCGGCCTCGCTGACCTGCGCCAGGTCGAGCTGCGGGAATTGCTCGAGCACGCGCACGCCCATTCCCGAGGGATGCGGACCGCCGAGGATACTCACGCTTTGCGGGCTGAGGCTTTTCACGGTTTGCAGACAGTCGACCACGTGCGGGGTCTCGTTGCTAAAGGCCTTGATCCCGACAAGGTCGAAGCACTCCGAGCGCAGTACGTTGGCCAGGGCGTCGGGGCCTAATCCCGGAGCATTGAGATCGACGAAGCACACCCGGTGCTCGTGAGCCTTGAGCGTCGAGCTCAAATAGCCGATGCCCAGGTCGGGCACGAACTTGCGTCGCGACGCAAGTTTGTCGGGACCGGGTCGGAGTAGCAGGACGTTGGCCATCTATCCCCTAATATATCCCAAATCGATTGCCCGGGATGTGTCTCAGGGAGATCGGCCGTCGAACGGGTCGTTGTCGGCGCGCACGCCGACGAAAAAGTCCGGGCCGGGCAATACGTAGTAGCGATAATCGCGGGCCAGAAAATCGGCCACCGTGGGCCAGGCGTTGAGCAGGTTCTCGGCATAGCGATCGTAGATCACCAAGTCAGGCGGGAACAGCTCGAGCTCGGCGCGCATCAGCGCCTCGCCGCCCGGGTCCTCGCCCAGCGCTCGCAGCCGGTCGGAGCACGGCAGTCCGACCTGAGGTTGCAGCAGGCGGCGCGCAGCCACGCTCATACACAGGTCCACGTACTGGACGGTGTTCATGTAAAAGCTGTGCTGGTAGTGCAGCGGCGGTCGGAGGTAGGGCGCGTAGCCCGTGCTGTCCCAGGCGCGCGCGTCAGTGCCGAACGTCTCCAGGCTCCAGCCGACAACCGCCTGCTGATCGGCCTTGGAGTAGGGTACGAAGAAGCTGAACGGCGATGCCTGTGCGCCGCGCTCGGGCTCGGTCAGATCGCGCAGCTGGTTGAGTGTGAACGGACCGCGCATGCCGGGGCTGAAGCTTTCCTGTATCTGCTGATGGTACTTGCCGTTGGCGAACTCGACCTCGCCCAGGCGCTCCATAATCAGCCGCGGTCCGCACAGGCAGATCGTGGTCAGCAGGGCCAGCGAGGCCAGGGCGCCGATCCAACTGCGTGCCAGGCGCGTCAGCAGCCAGCCGGCCCAGAGGCTCGCGGCGAGCATCGGCGTGATGAAGGTGTGCTCCCAGACCTCGGTGCGGCCGAAAATCTGCAGCGGCGAGAGCAAGGTGAAGATCAGCAACAGCCCGGCGCCCGGCAGATCGCGTCGGCCCCGGGCCGCGTACCAGAACCAGATCAGCCCCACCGCGGCCGCGGCCCAGGCCACGAAATCGTACCAGGCGGTGTCGAACACCTCGGGTACCTGGAGCGGCGCGGACGTGACGTAGCTCAGGCCCGAGACGAACATCGCGTGCAGCATCAGCCGTGTGCCGTGGGGAAAGCCGTAGGAGAGCGGCCCGACCATGAACGCGGCCAGCGAGCCCGCGGCCAGACAGGCGATGCGCGCGGCGAATGCTCCAAAGCTGCGGCGGCCGCGCAACAGCAGCGTGATCTCGTACAGCCCTAGAGCCAGGCCGATCAGGCCCGCGTCGTAGTGATGAAACAGCGCCGTGCCCAGCACCAGCCCGATCAGGCCGAAGCGTCGCGGCGTGTCCGGCCGTTCACCGGCGTAAGTTTGGGCTGCCAGCCACAGGCCGATCAGCCCCAGCACCAGGGCCGGAATCACCTGGCGCGCCTCGACGGTTTTCCACAGCAGGTAGCTGAATCCCGAGCCCACGGCCAACGCGGCCCAGCCGCTGCCGCGTCCGAGCAGCAGGTCGGCAATGCGCTTGAGCGCCCAGCCCGCGGGGATCAGCGAAAGCACCCAGGCCAAGCGCAGCAGCCACATCAAATCGTCGCGTGGCCCGAGCAGCCAGTACAGTGCGGCCCCGTAGTAGTACAGTGCGGAGTTGACCGTGGTGTAGAGCAGGACCGGCCACAGCGTGCAATCGGCCCCGAGGCGGGCCACGCCGACCCAGTTGCGCAGCTCGTCCTCGTTTAGCGGCGTTTCCCAGGCCAGGTAAAAACGGACCCCTAGACCAACCAGGGCCACTGCCGCCCAGAGGACGACCAGCAATCGTTTGGGCGCGTGCTGCTCGTTCATATCGAGCAAGCATGGTAGCACGCGCAAGAGGGCCGGGGCACGTGCGCGGTTATCATGCGCCGCGACACTCTGCTAGAATTCGTGCATGTCCAGAGACAGGCTGCTGCTGCTCAATCCACCGGCCGACAGGCCGACCATGCGCGATTACTATTGCTCGTCCTCGAGCAAAGGACGCACGGTCTGGCAGCCGCTGGACCTAGTGGTGCAAAGCGGCTGGCTGCGCGGCGCGCGTGAACTGACGTTGATCGACGCGGCAATCAGCGGACAAACCGCGCAAAAGGTGCTCCGGGAGATCGAGCGCCTCAAACCGCAGGCCACGTTGGGATTGATCGGTGCGGCGGCGCTGGACTCGGACGTGCAATTTTACAACGAGTTGGGCGCGGCCGCGGGCAGGCTGTTTCTCTCGGGTGACGTGGCGCGCTTTCGGCCCCAGGAGGTGTTTACCGCAATCCCCACGGCCGAGGGGATCCTGCGCGACCTGGCCTCCGATGGCCTGGCGCGAAGGCTCGCCGACGAAGAGCCGGGCCAGGGGCTGTGGCTGCGAGGGGGACCGTTGGACGATGGTCCGCTCAAAGGAGAGTTTCGCTATCCGTTGCCCCTGCACGAACTGTTCTGGCCGCTGCCCTATCGACATCCGTTCCTTGGTTGGCCCTTCGCCTCGCTGCTGACCGATCATGGCTGCCCCTTTGGCTGCGCGTTTTGCAACTCGGGTCGCCCGGGCTGGATGCAACGCGAACCCGACGATCTGTTTGCCGAGCTCGAGGCCCTGGCCGAGCGCGGATTGCGCTGGCTGTTCATCAAGGACATGACGTTCAACGCCGATCCCAAGCGTTGCGCTGATCTGTTGCAGCGGATGATTGCCGGCAACTACGGTTTTCGTTTCGCCGCGTATCTGCGCCCCGACCGCATCGACGACGGGCTGGCGCGGCTGCTCCGGAAGGCCGGATGCGTTGTGGCCCAGCTCGGGATCGAGAGCGGGTCGGACGAGCTGCTCGCGGGCCAGGGCAAGGGGATCGACTTGGCGGCGATCAGGCGCGGCTGTGCGCAGTTGGATCGCGCGGGCGTGCCTATCGGCGGGCACTTCGTGGTCGGACTGCCCGGCGAGAGCGACGCCCAGCGCGCGGCCACGTTGCGGCTGGCGCTGGAGTTGCCCCTGGTCTACGCCTCGTTCAACCTGGCCACGCCGCGCTACGGCTCGCGGCTCGAGCCCGGCGGAGGACTGGAACAGATGGACGGATCGCACGCAGTGCAACCCATGTTGCCGCAGGTGCTCGAGTTCGTGCGCCGGGCCAATCGACGCTTCTATTTACGGCCGCGGACCTGGCGCCGTGCGGCCGCGACATCACCCGCCGGAGCGCGGGGGCTGCTGCGCGGCGGCCTGGCGCTGCTGACAGGCAAGGGGGCTTGACCGTGGCCGAGCGCTTCGTGCTGATCTTCCCGCGTACCACGCTGCTCGACCGTTTCAAGCAGGCGCCCACGGTTCCGTTGCCGATTCTCGCGGCCTGCCGCGGGTTGCCGCCGGACGTGGAGCCGCTGCTGATCGACCAGCGTTTCGAGCCCGACTGGCGCGCCCGGCTGGCCGCAATCCTCGAGCGTGGGGACGTGATCGGCGTGGGGCTTTCGGTGCTCACCGGTCATCCGATTGCGCCGGCGCTGGAGATCTCGCGCTTTGTGCGTCAACGCGCGCCGGGCGTAAGCGTAGTCTGGGGTGGCAAGCATCCCACGCTGTTCCCCGAGCAGACCGCGCGTTCCCCGCACGTGGACGTGGCCGTGCGCAGGGAGGCCGAGGCCGTGCTCCCCTCGCTGATCGAGGCGCTGCGCGGACAATGCGATTTGGCCGACGTGCCCGGCGTGGCGTTCAAGCGAGGCAACGAGGTGGTGCGCAACCCCGACGCGCCCTACGTCGATCTGAACGAGCTGCCCCAGGTGCCCTACAACCTTCTGGATAAGGCGATCTACAGCCCGCCGGGCAAGAGCACCACGGTGTTTGTCGAGACCAGCCGCGGCTGTCTCAAGCGCTGCGGCTATTGCTACCACTCAGGCGCGGGCACCACCAAGTGGCGCGCGCTGGAGCCCGAGCGCGCGGTGGAGCAGATGCTGGCGGTGCAGCGCGAGTTTCCAAACCTCGGTCTGCTCGAGGTGGTCGACGATTCGTTTTTCCACGATCTGCAGCGCGGGCTGCGGATCATGGAACTCAAGATAGAGCGCGGGCCGCAGGTGCCGATGCAACTGCAAGGGGTCGAGGTGCGCAACGTTGCGCTCATGAATGACGAGCAGCTGGCGCTGCTGGCGCGCGCCGGGGTCAGGCGCGTGGACCTCGGAGTCGAGAGCGGCTCGGACCGCGTGCAGAAGCTGATCAACAAGGGAGTCGACCTGGAGTCGGCCCGAACGCAACTTGTCCGTCTGCGGCGCGCCGGGATTATCCCCTGGTGCAACTTGATCCTCGGCTTTCCCGACGAGACCGCGCAGGAGCGACGCTCCACCGTGCTCTTTGCTCGCGACGCGCTACGGATCAACCCGCAGACCCAGATCAGCCCGATCTACTCCTACACGCCATACCCCGGCACCAAGCTCTTTGAGCGTGCGCGCGAGCTCGGCGCGAGCTACCCCGAGGACATCGAGGGGATGGCCGGATTCCACTGGTCCAACCCCCAGGTTCCCTGGATCGACGAGCGCACGCGGCGCGAGTTGGGACGGCTGTACTTCTATTCGATCTTCATCGACGGCAAAATTGCCCACTACCATTCCAACACGCTGGTGCGCCTGGCCGCGCGCCTGTTTCGGCCCGTGGCGCGCTATAGGCTGTTTCGCCACCGGCTGGGACTGCCGCTGGCCAAGTGGGCCTTTGAGCTGGCGTTCGGCAAAGATTACTGAGGCGGGGGCGTCTCGGGCCTGACCGGCGAGCGGCCGTAAAGCATGCGATAGAGCCTGCGGTACCACAGGTTGGGGTAGAGGTAGAGCACGGTCAGCGCCGTGTACAACGGGTTGGCGCGACGCTCGATCACCAGCTGGGCTCGCTGCATTTTATCGAGAAAATCGGCCGGACCCTCGAAGGGCTCGATGCGCTGGTAGATCCGGCCCAATGCGTTGGACGTGTGGGCGTCGGTGGACGCGGCGAGAGCCTTTTGTGCGGCCGCGCCCCAGGCCCAGGCCATGGCGTCGTGGCGCGGGATGAAGTTGCGGCCGTTGACCGCTTCGACAATGTCGACCAGGTCGATGATCCGACCGTGGTCGCGGCGCTTGACCCGGTCCCAGGCCAGCATTGCCATCGGGTGCGGCAGATAGACTAGGCCGCCCTGTTCGCGGATTAGCTCGGCTGTGTCTCGCAGCTCAAGGCCGGAGGGCACCTCTTGCTGGAGGAACAGCCCGAGCAGCTCGCCTTGGCGCGTGCTGGTCTCCTGGCCGACGATCAGCCGCAAGCGGCCATCGGCCCAGGCCGCGGCCTCCAGCGCGCCGTCGATAGTGTTGTGGTCGGTGATTGCCAGGCCGCCCAGTCCGGCTGCAAGCGCCTGCTCCACACGCTGACGCGGGCTGGTCCAGCAATCGGGGCTGTGGTGCGTGTGGCAGTGAAGGTCGACTTTAATCATTAGTGCCGAAACGGGATCAGGGTAAATCGGTTTGATAGACGCGCCAGGTGCGATAGCGACGGCCGCCCATCAGGATGATCGCGCGGTTCATCGCGTCGTTGTCCTCGATAATCCAGCCCATGTCTCCCCATTGGTAGCCTAGGCGGCGTCCTGCCTCAAGGGTGCGCAGGTAAAATACGGCGCCGATGCCCAGCCGTCTGTAAGGCCGTTTGACCCCGAGGGTTGTCACGCGGCACGAGCGGACGCGGTGGCCTTTGATCATCCAGAGCATGGTCAGCCAACCCAGTGGGAACAGCCGCCCGCGGTTGCGGATCAGCACCTCGTTGATGTTGGGGATCGTCAGCGCGGCTCCGGCCAACTCGCCGTCGACATGGGCGAACATCATCAACTCGGGGTCGATCACGTATTTGAGCAGCGCCGCGTGGTGCCGGAACTCTTTGGGGGTCATCGGCGAGAAGCCCCAGTTGCGCGCCCAGGCCTCGTTGTAGACCTCGACCCAACGATCTAGCTCGTTGTTCCAGTCGCGCAGGTTCACCGGCCGCACCACGACCTCGGGCCGCGCCAGGCACTCTTCGGCGACCTGATGCACGATCTCCGGCGCCTGAGCCGTGGTGTCCATGCGATAGCCGTAGACGTCCCGGGCCTTGGTCAGGCCACAGCCCTCGAGCAGGTCGGCGTACCACGGCGGGTTGTAGCTGTACATCATTACCGGCGGGCCGTCGAAGCCGTCGATCAGGCAGCCGTAGTCGTTGTCGTTGCCGTTGTAGGCCAGCGGACCCGTGGCGCGTTCCATGCCCTGATCGCGCAGCCAGTTGCGGGCCGCCTCGATTAGCGCCGCGGCCACTTGTGGATCGCGGATCGACTCGAAAAAGCCGAACTGGCCGGTCTTGGTCTGCTGGAACTCGACGAAGTTATCGTCGACCGAGGCACTGATGCGGCCCAGGACCATGTCGTGGCGCCGGGCGAGGAAATACGCGGTGCGGCCGTGGTCGAGGAACGGATTTTTTTTCGGATCGATCCGCTCGCGCATCTCCATCAGTAGCGGCGGCACCCAGTGCGGATCGTCGCGGTAAAAATCGAAAGGCAGGCGGATGAAAGCCCGGCGCTGGGCGCAGGTGCGCACCGGAACGATTTCGACGCTCACCCTGCGTCGGTCCTGAACAGACGGCGCGTCAACAGCAGCGCGGCCAGGCCGATCAGCAGAGCTCCGAGCTCGAGGCTCAAACTCCGCGGGGGCAGGGCGACCGCCGAGGTCAGCCCCAGCGCCGCGTCGCCGTCGCGGCAGGCGTCGCCCACGCCATCGCCCAGCGAGTCGGCCTGATCCTGGTTGGCAATCCGCGGGCAGTTGTCGTCGGCGTCGGGAACGCCGTCGTTGTCGTCGTCCGGATCGTCGATGTCGGGCAGGCCGTCGCCGTCGTTGTCCAGCTGAACCAGCATCATGCTGTAGTCGTAGGCCTGTTCGCCGCAGGCGATCTCACCATCGTCGTCGTCATCGTCGTCGTCGCCAAGGTCGTCGGAGGGCTCGCCCACAGGGTACTCGATCACCTCGGCGGGCTCCCCCTCCTCGCAGGCCAGGCCCAGCAGCAGGCCCAGCAGCCCGAGCATCAGGAAGATTGTCAGTGTACGCCTCACTCGATCCCTCCGTGCCGGTGGCTATTCGGCGTTGTCCTTACTCTGATTGTTGTCGGCGTTTGATTTGGATTTATTGTTCTTGCCCGACTTGGTGCGCTCGAAATCGCGCAGCCCGCGCGCCAGTTTAACCAGCCGTTGGTCGACCTTGGCCATGATCGAACCGTTGGTCCACGAGCCGTCGCGTTCGCGTTTGCCCGCGGGTACGCCGGTGAGGATCTCGATCCCCTGGTCGACGTGCTCCACCGGCCAAATGTGGAAGCGGCCCTTGGCCACCGCGTCGACCACCTGCTGCTTGAGCATCAGGTCGCCGGCGTTGCTACGCGGGATCATCACCCCCTGGCGACCGCTGAGTCCGCGGGCCTTACAGGTGTCGAAGAAGCCCTCGATCTTCTCGTTGGCCCCGCCGATCGCCTGGACGTTGCCGTATTGATCGACCGAGCCGGTGACCGCGATCGATTGCTTGATCGACCTGCCGGACAGCGCGGAGAGCAGGGCGTAGAGCTCGGTGCTGCTCGCCGAGTCGCCGTCGATGTGCGAGTAGCTCTGCTCGAAGCAGATCGAGGCGCTGATCGCCAGCGGCTTGTCCTGGCAGAAGCGGCTGCGCAGGAACCCGGAGAGGATCAGCACGCCCTTGTCGTGCGTGCTGCCCGAGAGCTTGGCCTCGCGCTCAATGTTGGTCAGGCCGCCGCGCCCCATTCCGACCTGGGCCGTGACCCGGCCGGGCTTGCCGAAGCGCATGCTGCCCACCTGGTAGACCGCCAGGCTGTTGACCTGCCCCGCGACCTTGCCCTTGACCTCGACGCGGATGATCCCTTCGTCGATGTACTCCTGCATCTTTTCCTCGATCAGCGAGGATCGAAAGCGTCGAGCCTCGATCGCCGTTTCTAGGTGTTTGGTGCTCACGACTTTGCTGCGTGCGCGCGCGGCAAAGGCGTCGGCCTCGCGGATGATGTCGGCCAGCACGGTGAAGCGCGCGGTCATCTTCTTTTGGCGTCCGGACATCCGCACGCCTTCCTCGACCAACAGGGCCACGGCCTGGCGGTTAAAGTGCCGCAGCTCCTCGTCCTCGACGATTTTCTTGACAAAGCCGGCGTACTTGGCGATCTCGATTTTGGAGCGGTCGAGCTCGTGGTCGAACTCGGCCTTGATCTTGAAGATCTTCTTAAAATCTTCGTCCCAGGCGTAGAATTGGTTGTACAGGTGGTTGTCGCCCACGACCACGATTTTGAGGTCGATTCCCAGCGGCTCGGGCTTCATCGCCGAGGCCGAGAGGAAATAGTAGGGGTCGTATCCCTCGATTTCGAGCTTGCGTGTCTTGAGCGTGCGTTTGAGGCTCTTCCATACTCCGGGCTCGGTCACGGCGTCGAGCAGATTGATCACCAGGTAGCCGCCGTCGGCCTTGAGGATGCTGCCGGCGCGGATCTTGGTGAAGTCGGTCATCCAGATCCCGCCGCGTGAGATCGTCTTTTCGATCGTGCCGAACAGGTTGCTGTAGGTCGGCACGTTCTCGACGATCACCGGCGGACCGCTCTCGCCGTCGCGGTCCACGAGTACGTTGACCGCGAACTCGGTGAACAGATCCTCGGCCGCCTGCCCCTGCATCATCATCGCGGCCATCGGGTTGGCCGGGGTCTGCTGCTCGCCCTCGCGGAAGCGGTCGAGGTTGTCCAGGATGAACTCGAACGCCGCGTCGAGGTACTGCTTGATCTGGCCGTTGACGAACTTCTCTGCGATTTCCGCGATCAGCCGCTGGATCATCTCGTGCATGTACGAGCGTTCGAGGGTTTTAAGGTCGGTCTTGATCTGTTTCTCGATGTTGCGCGCCTGGGTCATCACGGTCTCGAGATGGACGTGCAGCTCCTGGTGCTTGTTCTTGAGCTCGTCGAATTTTTTTCTGGGGAAGTTCCCCTGCTCGACCAGCGATTCGAGCTTGTCAAAGGCAACTGGCTGTTCCTCGATTACCGGCATCACCATCGGCTGGACCATCGTTCCCATCTGTACCTGGACCAGCACGAAGTTCTCGGCCTTGATTTTGGTCTCCAGCTCTTTAAAAAGCTGCTTCTGCGCCTCGCGGTGGGCCGAGACCAGGCCGTCGCGTTTGGTCTTGAAGTCGTCCGACTCGAAGATCTCGGGCACGGTCTTTTTAAGGAAGTCCACCAGCTCGGCCATCTCGCGCTTGAGCAGCTTGCCCTTGCCCGCCGGGAGCTTGAGTACGCAGGGCTTGTTCTGGTCCTTGAAGTTGTTGACGTAGCAGATGTCCTGCAGGTTCACGTCGGATCGCGCACGATTGGCCAGCAGCGCGCGGATCGTGGTCATCTTGCCGGTGCCGGCCATGCCCGCGACGTAGATGTTGTATCCCGGGCTCCACAGGTCCAGCCCCAGATCGAGAGCCTCCACCGCGCGCTTCTGACCGAGGATCCCGTCCAGCGGCTCGGCCTTGGCCGTGGTGGTGAAATCCAGGCAAGTGTGATCGCAGCGCCAGCGCAACTGTTCGGTGGTCAGCTCGGGATGATCGACGGACGGCTTTTTGGAAACTTTTTTGCCCGGCATGAATACCTCCGGTTCAGTTGAAGATGACCGCACTCATTCTAGCTGCGCCCCCCAAGCCGTACAACTAGCGATCAAATACCACGGCCAGGCAGGCGTGCGGCTCGAGCTTTGCGCGCAGCACTCCGCCCGGCGCGCGGACCTCGCGGCCGTCGAACAACTCGCGACCGCAAAGCTCGCGCCCGGAGCAGCCCAGCTGGGTCGCCACATCGAAACTCAGCTCGCGGCTGCGCTCCTCGAAGTTGGCCAGCACGGCCAGCGGACCCTCGGGAGTTTGCGCCAACATCAGCTCGGGTCTGCGACGTGCGAACAGGTCGACCGCGAGGAAGTTCTCGCTTTGCAGTGCAGCCGCGGCAATCGCCAGCTCGAGACGGTCGGGATCGACCTTGGACATGTTGTCCGAGACCAGCAGCATTCCGCCCGAGGCGGCGATGATCGCGGCCAGGGTCCGCGTTTCGTCCTCGCTCAGTTTGTTGTCCACGCGGCGGATCATCAGGCAGTCCGGGTCGTTGAACCACAGGCGGCGATGCATGAACGCGCGCGTGATCGTGTTGCGCAGCGCGTTGTTGGCCGAGAGCATGTGTCGGTCGCTGAGCAGTCTGCGCACCAGCGGCCGGTCCCACAGCGGCGTGACGTCCGGGCCGATGCGCATGCAGTCGACAATCCCCACCGCGGGCAGCAGCGGGCAGCCGCAGCCGAGCAGAAATCCGTCGCCAATGGCGCGTCGCACTGCCTCGAGACCGCGACGTAGGGCGTCGGCGCGCGTGCTGGTCGGGTCGTGGCGCACTCCGTCGAGGCAGGCGCAGAACAGGAAGTCGATCTTGAAGAAGCGGAATCCCCATTGCCGCATCTGCCCCAGGCAGCGCTCCACGTACTCCAGCGCGCCGGGATGGGTCATGTCCAGGCCGTAGTAGCGCCCGCCCCACATTGGGTTGATCCCGCCGCTGATCGGTTTGCCGCGCGCGTCGCGCAGCACCCATTCGGGATGCTCGCGGAACACGCGGCTTTTACGCATGCACGAGAAGGGCGCGGTCCAGATGCCCGGCGTGAACCCGGCCTGGTCGATGCGTTGCGCCAGATCGTCGAGGCCTGCGGGGAACTTGTCGTTGATCTCCAGCCAGTCGCCCAGGCGGTCCTGGTAGCCGTCGTCGAGCTGAATGATCTCGATCGGCAGCCGGTCGCGCAACGCGGCGATACGTTCGATGTTCAGCCGCATCTCTTGCTCGTCGATATTGCGAAAATAGTGGTACCACGAGCACCAGCCCACGGGTTTACGCTTAGGCACGCGCGCCGCCATCCGCTCGCCGCACAGCTCGGCCCACAGCTCCAGCGGCTGCGCGCCCGGGCCGAAAAACCCGAGCATCAGCGTCTCGGAGCGCACGCTGCGCCCTGGCTCGAGCAGCATGCCGTCGAAACGCAACGTGGCCCTCAGCCGTTTGAGCAGCAGCCGCGGACGCCCCAGCTCGAGCAGCATGTCGCCGAACTGGCGCGCACCGCTGATAAAGCCCAGCAGCAGGCCGCAGCCGCTTTGGCGATCGACGATTGCGGTCACGCCGTCCGAGCGCACACGCCCGGGCTTGGCCGCGCCGGGGTTGAGGTAGTCCTCCTCCTGTACGCGGATCAGGCCGATGCGCGGGCTGGTGTCCGCGTCATCCATGGAGAGCGTCTCGGACGCGGACCACGACTGCCAGCCGTTTTGGAACACGGCCCAATCATTGCGCGATTCGCCGAGCACCAGGTCGGCCCCGTGATCGCCGTCCAGGTGCAGCAGGTCAAGGCTTTGCAGGCGCAGGGACGCGTCGGAATCGTTGTGTACCTGGGCTTCGATCAGCAGGCAGTTGCGCTGTTCGTCGATGCGCAGTTTGGCGTCCACCCGCACTCCGCAATTCTCGAAACACCAGCGCTGCATGCCATCGATCGGGTCCTGGGCCGCGTCCGGACTGCGCAACTCCACGCGGCCGTGTTCGGTCTGGTAGGTCAGCCTGATCTGCGGGAACTGGATGTAGGCTGCCCGATCGCCGTCAGCCTCAATGCGCCACGGGCCGTTGTCCGGGCGGCGCAGGACCTTCAGCGGAAGCAGGCTCACTGAGCTTCTTCAACGGGCCGCAGCAGCAGGCGTCTGGACTTGCTCGCCTGCTCGATCTCCTCGCGATTCCACAATTGGGTCTTGTAGCTCACCTCGGCCCACAACGGAGCTTGGTCCGAGTAGTGCTCGTTGCCTGGATGGCCCGACTGGCCGGTGGTGATCGCGCTGCGCGGATGGTCCGGGTCGGCCGCGTCGAACAGGAAGCGCAGGCTCGGGTAGTGCGCCACGCGCCAGCCGCTGCCGATCGACCAGGCGTTGGCGTTGATCGTGTGAGCGTCGCCGCCCACGATCAGCGGGCCGAAGTCCAGCAGCCGTCCGGCCAGTCCGCCCGCGCCCGCCGGGTGCTGGAAGATCGCACCGTGGATCGCGCCCCAGCTCCACTTGGACATATCCGGACCCAGCAGCGCGCTGAGTTCGTCATTGGTCTGCATCAGGGCCGCGCGCACGATCTCGCGGCGGGTCTCCACCACGCCCTCGGTGTTGCGGTCGTCCCAGAACTGATTG
Organism: Candidatus Alcyoniella australis; assembly: GCA_030765605.1. NCBI lineage: Bacteria > Candidatus Lernaellota > Candidatus Lernaellaia > Candidatus Lernaellales > Candidatus Alcyoniellaceae > Candidatus Alcyoniella > Candidatus Alcyoniella australis. Next base: position 43,955 of record JAVCCG010000072.1, on the reverse strand, counting down.
GACGGATCGCCCACCAGCGCGTCCAGCGGGCTGTCCAGCGGCATCTTGCGCCGGGCGAACGGTTCGAACAGCTCGCCGAGCTCATCGCCGATCCACAGCCGCCACAGTTTGCCTAGGAACACCTCGTACACCGCGGCTGCCGCCGAGTCCGGTGCCAGGTTGCGGTCCCACTGCTCGAGCAGCTCGACCATCCCGCTGAGCTGCGGATCGTCGCCCGCCTCGGCGAACACGACCGCGAGGTAGACCGGCGCCTGTAGGCTCTGCGTATCGCCCTGGATTTTGGCCATCGCCTCGAGGTCGAGCTGGTGGCCGCTGTCGAGCAGCTCGTTGATTCGGTTATAGCGATAGGGCCGCACGAAGCTGTGGCTGATGGTGTAGTCCAGGCCATCGTCCGAGTCGGTGTTGGCCGAGAGCACGTAGCCCCGGCCCGGATCGCGTTCGTGCGGCAGCATCTCGAACGGCACGTAGCCGGTCCAGCGCTTGGTGTCCGACTCCCAGCCCGGCACCGGATACTTGCCCGAGTATCCCGTGCGCCGCGGCACGCTGCCAAACGGCTGCCAGCCGTAGTGGCTCTCGAGATCGACGTAGACCAGGTTCTGGCTCAGGCCCTGGAACAGCCGCACGGCCTGGATCAACTCCGCGGAGTTGCGCGAACGGACCATTGCCTCGAACGCCGCCAGGCTGTCGCGCTCATCCTGGCCGACCCAGCGCAGGGCATAGGCGATGCCCATGCCCTCGGCGTCCAGATTCTCTTGCTTTGGCATGCGCACGATCGGACCGTTGGGCCCACGATACATCTTGCGCACCAAGGTCTCGCCGCCGCGCACCTCAAAGGATTCGCTCCGCTGCTCCAGCGCCTGCCAGCCATCGGGGGTCAGCACCTCGCCTGTTTCGAGCCGAACTTTTTCGAGCACCAGGTCGGCGTTGTCGGTCATCACGTTGGTGAAGCCCCAGGCCACACCCGCGTTGCGGCCGATGGCAACGAACGGCGCGCCCGGGATCGAGAACCCGGCAAAGCGAAACTGCGGGCACTGGATATGCACCTCATACCAGATGCAGGGCAGGGTCAGCCCCAAATGCGGGTCGTTGGCCAAAATCGGCTCGCCGCTCTTGGTCTTGCCCATGCCCGCGGCCCAGTTGTTGCTCGCCGCGGGCCCGGAGAAGCGCAACAGGGTTTCAAGCGCGGCCAGCTCCTGTTGATCGGGCGGCGCGCCGGGCTCGATGGCGCCGGGTTCCTCAAAGCCGAACAACAGCTCGATCTCCTGCTGGGTCAGCGTGGCCGAGAGGTCGGCGGCGAGGCGCTCCTCCGGGAAGTTCAGCGAGAGGTACCAGCAGTTGAGCAGGAACACGCCGACCACGTCCTCGGGCGTCCAGGGCGCGGGTTGGGCGTCCATCATGCGAAATTCCAGCGGCAGGCGCGTCGGATCGTCCGCGAGCACCGCGTTGACCCCGTCGCAATAGGCCTGCATGCCCTCGCGCAGCCGCTCGGGCATTTCCCCAACCACTCGTCGCGCAATGCCGCGCATGTCGTAGGAGCGGAAAATCTTGTCCTGCTCCAGAGCGATGGGCCCGGCCAGGGCCGAGAGTTCGCCGAACACCGTGCGGCTGATTCCCTCCATCTGGAAGCGGCGGTCCTGGGCGTGGACCACGCCCTGGGCGAACAGCGCGTCGTGCTCGTTTTGCGCGTAGACGTGCGGTACGCCCCACTGGTCGCGCAATACCTCGACCTCGGCCAGCAATCCCGGCAGCTCGAAGGTTCCGCTGGTCTGCGGGTAGCCGCGAGCCACGTAAAGCCGCATGCCGAAGAACAGCGCCACGATCAGCAGACAAGTGCCGATCGCAACACGCCAGACGAACTTCCTGCGCCGCGGCTGAGCCTGCTGCACGCCCTTTTCCGCTGAGCCCATGGGACACCCCCTAGTTTGAGGAATCATCCTATCCAATGCCATGGACGGGGTAAACAATTATTAGGATTTTAGGTGTTTAATACGACTCAAAACCTGCGTACGAATTTGATGGTTGGAGAATAAATAGACGAGGACTGTCCATCATTCTCCTTCTTGATTTTGATTTTTAAATTCTATCGACATAAATGGAACTTTGCTAACAGCCGTATTAATCATTTGATGTGTCTTTGGATCGAAACCGTCAGGAAACTTTGTGTCAGTATTATATATAGCACTAGACCATAATGTCTCCTCTGATATTTGAGCGTTGCTAATATCTGCTCCTCCTAGACGTGTTCCAACAAAACGGGCTCCGTATAGTATGGCATCTCTGAGGTTAACTTTATTAAGGTTGGCATTTTGAAGATTGGCAAGACCAAGATCCGCGTTTTGGAGGTCGGCTCTTGAGAGATTTGCGTTTTGGAGACTGGCGTCAACAAGAAACGCCTCTTGGAGGTTGGCCTCTTGGAGGTTCGAGCCTTGGAGCTGGGCTCCTTCAAGAGTCGCCTCTTGTAGATTGGCTCTTAATAGCCTAGCCCCCCGGAAATTGGTGTATGTAAGGCTTGCATTATATAAGTTTGCTCCGGATAATATTGCCTTTTCGAGATCGGACCCTTCAAGGGTTGCTTCTTGTAAATCGGCAACCGAAAGGTTCGCATTTTGGAGATTAGCGGCGATAAGATACGCATTGTTGACTTTCGCCCTGACGAGGGATGCATTTATTAGATTGGTTTTACACAAAGACGCATTCTTTAAATTAGATTGATAAAAAGTCGCGCTATTAAACATACCATTATCGAAATTATATCCTTCTAAACATACATGAGAGAGATTTATCACATAGTTCGTACGATCGAATTTAACGTTTCGCCTTCCTATTACTGTCAGTGCTGCTTGAATATCCGTGCGAATGTTTGAAGATCGGTTCTCTAGATGCCCTTCCTCGTCTTTTTTGTCTTTTCCATCGATTGGGGGATATGGTGCGTTTCGGCGGATAAAATCTGAAAGAGTCTCGATTATTGTTGGTTGATAACTCGGGGCATCTCTCATTAAAAGCTCAAGTGCATAAATGGCCCCCCGTTGTGTATCTTCATTATCTTTACCTAATAAATCTATGGCAATTAAGAAACGGTCGTTAAACTGTCTCTTGAGGTCATTAGTGTTACGTTCTCTGTCAAGTACAATTTGCTCTTGAGTATTACAAAGATTGGCCCGACTATGCACTGTGCGCCAATACCAAAGCAGAATCAAAGCAGGGGCAGTAACAAGGGCAGTAATAACGGTCCAGGGCGGATTCTCTTTGACCATCATTGGGATCGCGCACAGATTAAAATATTTCGGAAGCGCTGAGCAATCGCAAAGAAGACTTAAATCCCAAATAGCGAATAAAAGGTCAATAACAAGGCCGACACCAATAATAACCCCAAGGCCGATAGTCTTGGCGATTATTTTTTGATCGAGTTCAATTCGACCCCTCCGGGCCTGTTCTGATTTATTTTCATTGGACATTGGGCAGCTCTCATTTTTCATTCAAGAGTATAAACGTATTATCTACTACGCCCTGATAATGTTTGCAAGCCCCGGAATAAATAGGGAGGTTTGACATTTCTGCGCTGCGGACACGATAATTCCCTTCCCGACTTCTGTTCAAGACCCATCAATGGAGCCATGGCATGATCGATCTTAGCGGCGAATGGGAAGTCCTGCCCGTCGAGGGTTTTAACCCAAGCTACAGCGAGCAGCAGGGCTGGGTCGCGGCGCAGGTGCCTGGGCACTGGCAGCTATGCGAGGGGCTCGAGCGCCACGCGGGCAAGGCGGTCTATCGCAAGCGTTTCAAGCATAAAAAGGCCAAGGGCAGTCAATATCTGCTGCGGCTTGGGGGAGTCTTCTACTACTCGCGGGTGCTGCTCAACGGCGCGGACCAGGGCTCGGACCAGGGCTACTTTACGCCGCGCGAGTATGTGGTGACCGATCTGCTCAAGGCTGACAACGAGCTGATCGTGGAGCTCGATTGCCCGGACGAGAAGGTCAAGGTCGGCAAGAAGCTGATCACCGGCGTGTTCAGCCACTGGGACTGCCTCGACCCGCTGACCAACCCCGGCGGGATCTGGCTGCCGGTGACCATCGAGCCGTTCAAGGCCGCGCGGATTTCGGAGCTGATGCTGGCCACGCGCAACTTTGACGAGCAGCAAGCCACGATCGAGGTTTCGGCGCGGATCGACGCGCTGGAGCCCGGCGCGGCCAAGCTGGCGCTCGATTTCGCGCCGGAGAATTTCAAGGGCGAGGCGCAGCGCTTCGAGTTCGACGTGGCGCTGCACCAGGGCGAGAACGTGGTGCGCCAGACCGTGCAGCTTGCGCCCTACAAGCTGTGGTGGCCCCACGACGTGGGCGAGCCCAACCTCTACAGCGCCAAGCTCAAGCTCAGTCGCGGCCGCACCAAGTGCGACGAGCGCTCGACCCTGTTCGGCGTGCGCACGTTCGAGATGAACGACCTGATCGCCTACATCAACGGCCACCGCTATTTCCTGCGCGGCAACAACTATCCGCCGTCGGACACGCGCCTGGCCACGACCACGGCCGAGCGCGTGCAGACCGACATGGAGCTGGCCAAGCGCGCCAACCTCAATCTGCTGCGCGTGCATGCCCATATCGATCACCCGCTGCTCTACGATGCGGCCGACCGCGCGGGGATTTTGCTGTGGCAGGACTTCCCCCTGCAGTGGCTCTACGACAAGTCGATCATGCCCGAGTGCCTGCGCCAGTCCGAGCAGATGGTGCGGCTGCTCTACAACCACCCGAGCATCGTGATCTGGTGCTGCCACAACGAGCCGGTGCACATCGTCGATACCAAGGACGAGGACACCTGGAGCAAGCTGCGGCTGAGTTTCTCGGCCACGGTCTACTCGTGGAACCGCGATGTGATGGACAGCGCCATGGCCGACAAGCTGCGGCGGATTGACCCCACGCGCGAGACGTTCCGCTCATCGGGCGATTTGGATTTGCTCAAACGCGGTGGCGACACGCATTTCTATTTCGGCTGGTACCGCGCCATGGGCAAGAGCATGTGGACCTTTGACAAGGTGCGCAAATACGCGCCGCGCAACCTGCGGCTGATCTCGGAGTTCGGCGCCCAGAGCCTGCCCAACCGCGAGTCGGCGCTGAAGTTCATCGCGCCCGACGGCGACGCGTCCAAGATCGACTGGGACCATCTGGAACTGCGCCACAGCGCCCAGCCCGAGCTGCTGCGGCACTGGCTTGGCGATGCACCGTTTGCCGACCTCGACCGCTTGATCGAGGCCAGTCAGGACTACCAGTCCAAGCTCAATCGTTTCTACATCGACCGCATCCGCCTGGCCAAATACGAGCCCGCCGGCGGCCTGGTGCCGTTCATGTTCAGCGATCCCAACCCGGCGATCCTCTGGTCGATCGTCGACTATTGGCGCGTGCCCAAGGGCAGCTTCGAGCCCTTTGCCCGCGCGATGAGTCCGCAGTACGCCTTCACCGTGTTCGAGCGCCCGGCGTTCAATCGTGGCCAGATCGCGCCGCTGCCGGTCTACGCGGTCAACGATAAGTTCGAGCCGATGGTTGGCGAGGTCGACGTGCGTTTCAGCGATCCGGCGGGGAACGAGCTGTGGTCCCAGACGCTCAAGGTTGACTTGCCTGCCGACAGCAAGGCCGTGCGCCTGGCGCTGTTCGACGGTAAGGTCGAGCGTATCGGCGACTACAAGTTCGAGATCGTGCTGCGTATCGGCGATTCGAAGCTGGTCAACAACTACGATCTGACCGTGGTCTGATTTGCGCGTCGATTAAAGCGGCTTGTCATCAGCCGCCGATCTGAAATAATCGTCCCATGCGTCCTCGAATTGTAATCGTTGCTCTGGCCGCGGCTTGTCTGCTGTGGGGACTGTGCTGCGCCGGTTCGCCGCGCACGGTCGAGAACTGGCAGCAGCAGCGCCTACAGATGGTCAAGTTTCAGATCGAGGACCGCGGCGTGCGCGACGGTCGTGTGCTCGCGGCGATGCGCGAGGTGCCGCGCCACGAGTTAGTGCCCGCCAACGTGCGCGCCATGGCCTATTGGGACACGCCGCTGCCCATCGGTTTGGAACAGACCATCAGCCAGCCGTACATCGTGGCTTACATGACCCAGGCGCTTGGACTGCGCGGCCACGAGCGGGTGCTGGAGATCGGCACCGGCTCGGGTTATCAGGCGGCCGTGCTCTCGCGCCTGGTTCCGCAGGTCTACACCATCGAGATCCTCTGCCAGCTGGCCGACCGCGCCCGGGCCGACCTGACGCGCCTGGGATACGACAACGTCAATGTCAGGTGCGGCGACGGCTATCTGGGCTGGCCTGAGCGCGCGCCATTCGACGCGATCATCGTTACAGCCGCGCCGCCTACGATCCCCGCGCCGTTGATCGAGCAGCTGGCAGTGGGCGGCACCATGGTGCTGCCCGTGGGCGAGGGATTTCAAAAGCTGGTGCTGGTGCGTAAGGGCGCGGACGGCGTGGTCACGCGCGATCTGATTCCCGTGAGCTTCGTGCCGATGACCGGACCCCTGGGATCGCAAACGCCAACGCCGCAGCAGGAATCAGATGAATAGTCAGGGCAGGGCGCTGATCCGCGAGATTCGTGAGGAGTTTAAGCGCAACGCTGGAGAGAAATACCGGGAGAGTGCACAGCGATTCTTTAAGGAGCAGGTCAAGGTTCACGGCCTGGAAACGGCTGCCGTGAGAAAGATCGCCAAGGAGCGCTTCAAGGTTCTCAAGGAACGGTCCAAGACGGAGGTCTTCGCGCTGTGCGAAGAGCTTTGGCGCTCGGGATATTTAGAGGAGGCGGCGATTGCCTGCCAGTGGTCCTACGCCCTGCGCAAGCGCTACGAGCCCGCGGACTTTGCGCTGTTCGAACGCTGGGTCGAGCGCTACGTCGGCAACTGGGCGGCCTGCGACACCCTTTGCAACCATACGGTGGGCGCGTTTTTGCAAACCTTCCCCGAGTATCTGCCCCAGCTTGGACGCTGGGCAAGATCGTCCAACCGCTGGATGCGCCGCGCCGCGGCCGTGTCGCTGATCGTTCCGGCCAAGGGCGGGGACTTCCTGAGCACGGTCTTCCAGATCGCCGACATCCTGCTTACCGACCAGGACGATATGGTGCGCAAAGGCTACGGCTGGATGCTTAAGGCGGCCAGCCGGGAGCATCAGCGCGAGGTCTTTGATTACGTCATGGCCCATAAAGCGAAGATGCCCCGCACGGCCCTGCGCTACGCTATCGAGAAAATGCCCAAGGAACTCAAAGCACAGGCAATGCGGAAGTAGGGCATTGGTTCGGATTCCAGTGAAGGGAGAATCGATGCGCGCCTTTACCGGAAGATTGGCTGTCTTGCTGCCGATCTGCGAATCAATACACGAATCGAAAAAGCACCTGAGAAACAAGTGAGGGTTCGCGTCGCGCACGCCCAAACCCACAGCGCGGGCGACCTGCATCGCATTCCGTTGCGCTTCACTATCGAGGACGAACAGCGCGAATATTTGGTGTCCAAGGTGCTCGGCTCGTGGATCGAGCGCGACGAGGGCGGCGTGGAGCGTCGGAAATTCCGCGTTGATACTGATTGCGGCCTGCGGGCGCTGTTGATCTACGATGCAACCGCCGATTGCTGGACTGTTGAAATATAGGGCGGCGGCAGGGCTGTGGCCCCGGGGCTACTCGACCGGGGTCAGCTTGGGCGCATCGATCCCGCGTTCGGACAGGCGGGTCAGGGCGTCGTCCGGGTATTGGCTGTAGTTCACCAGGAACCCGACGAAGCCCGGCGTGGTGGGCACGCGGCGCAAATGGAAGTAGTCGTCGGCGCGCTGCCACTCCAGGCTCGGCAACGGCTTGTCGCCAAGTTCGATGAAGATCGCGCGCACCGGGTTGGGCTCGACCAGCAAAGCGATCCAGTAGCGGAACTGTTGCTCGTCAAAGCAGCACTGCTGGCTGTGGAAGCCGTTGCCCGCCTCGATCAGGTAGTGGTGGACGTTGGTCAGCAGCAGGCCATCGCCCGCGTGCGGCCTGCGCCACTGCTCGTCAAACTCGATGAAGGCGGCCAGTGCGGGCCGCGCCTGGCTTTCGCGCCAGGTGAGGAACTGCCGGGCGTTGAACACCAGCAGCCCCAGGGTCAAGGCTGCCAACAGCAGGCCAGCAACCATCGGCTGACCAGCGCCGGGTACGGCTCGACCCAAACGGGAAAGCGCGCGGTCGGCCGCCTGGCCGAACAGGCCCAGCAGCAGCGGCAGCAGCAGCAGGAAACTGCGCCGCAGATCCCAGGCCGAGCCGCGGAACAATCCCAGACCGACGAACATTCCCAGACAGACCACCAGCAGCAGCCGCCGCTGGTCGTCGGCCGGAACGCGTCGCGAACGCGCGCTGAACAGCCAGGCCAGTCCCACCAGCGCCAGCAGGTCGCCGGCCTGGACGAGCTTGAGAAACGACTGGCCATAGGAGCGTAAAATGTTCAGTACGAATCCCAGCGCCCCGAACTCGGCCCAGCGTTGGGGCTCGCCCAGGTTGATCGAGACCGTGGCCAGCCCCAGGGCGTCCAGCGGCTGCACTCCGCCCAGGCGCACCATGGGCAGCACCAGGGGCACGAACAACAACGCGAAACCCTCGATCAAGGCTCCGGCGTGGCGCAGCCGTTCCCGCAGATTGATCTCGCGGCGCAGCAACAGCCACAGCAGCAGGCACGCCAGCAGCACGTAGCCCTGAAAGCGCGCGGCCGTGGCCAGCCCCAGCAGGCAGCCCGCGCCGAAGCTGCGGCCCGTGGCCGGGACCTCGTCGGGCCTGCCCGATGCGGCAAGCAGCGCGCCCGCGGCCAATGCGGCGAACAGCATGTCGGTACAGTTGGATCCGGCGTACTCGAAGATCGTGGAGTTGACCGCGCACAGCGCCAGGGCAACGGCTGCCGCGCGTGTGCCGAGCAACCGGCGCACCAGCAGCGTGCTTAGCAGCAGCAGCAGCCCGGCGCTGATCGCACTGATCAGTTGTCCGCCGCGAAACGTACTGCCGCAACCCAGGGAAGCGGCGATCGACAGATAGTAGTAAAGAGGCGGCCGATTGGGGTCGAGCAGCGGATGGCCGTGGGACAGCCAGTAGGCGTTGCGGAAGTGTAAGTCCTCCTCGCAGTTGGCCCACACCAGATCGTGGTTGCCCAGGTTGAACAGCAGCACCAGCGCGACGTATCCCAGACACAACGCGGCCAGCGCGATTATTGGGCCGCGCCTGCCGCTGCTTGGGCTTTGAGGTTCAGCGTTCATCGGATCGATCAATGGTCAATGTAATCGGACGTGGGGTCAAGAATCCTGGGGCGTTGCGGGGTTGCGTCTGCGCGGACGCCTGCGCCTGCGCCGACTGCGCTGGGGCGAGCTCCCGTCCGGCCCGCTGCTCTGTGTCGAGATCGCCGCGTAACGCGGTTGGGACGTCGGGGGGTGGGCCGGCTCCCCGGCCGCGGAGTAGGGCTCGTCTGCGCCCTGGGCGCGCTTCTCGATCTCAAAAAATTGCATTCCGGCGTTGAAGTACTGCTTGGCGCGCAGGCGTGAGGGGATGCCGCCGCTGTCGATGGCGCTGTGAATCTGGTGCTGGGCGAACAGGATCTGACAGGCCTGCTCGGTGACCCTCTTGGGCATGTTCAGCTTCTGCGACAGCGGTTTGACCAGATCGCGGATCAGCACGTTGACCCGGCCGGCGCGGCTTGGATTTTCGGGCAGCCTGGCCCGACCCAGGGTCTGCAGCACCAGCGGTGCGAGCAGCGCCGCGACTAAAATCGAATCGCTGACGTCGCGCCCCTCGCGCATCATGCGGTCGGTTACGCGTAGGTTGGCCAAGGCCGACTCGGGCATCTCCGGCTCGGGCTCGTCGCCCACCAGCGAGCGCATTTCGGGGATCAGCTCGAACAACAGTCCGCTACGCGACATCAGCCGGATCGCCACGGCTGCTGCGCCGCCGCGCAGATCGCGCAGGAACTCTTCGCGCAGTCGCGATTCGGGGCAGTTGTTGATCAAGGCGTGCTCGGCCTTAATCGCCTCCCAGGTCTTGGCGTGAATCACGAAGTTGCTGCGCGCCGCATGCCGGATGGCCCTGATCATCCGCACCGGGTCCTCGACGATGCTTGCGTAAGGATCGTTGATCATCCGCACCACGCCATCGCGCAAATCGCGCAGGCCGTTGACGTAGTCGATCACCGTGTGGTCGGCGATGTTATAGAACAATCCGTTGATCGTCAGGTCGCGGCGGAACGCGTCTTCCTCGGGAGTGCCAAAAGTATTCTCGGTCTGCACGCCGCCGACTTGTGCCGCGTCGAACTCCGCCTTGCGGCGGAAGGTGCTGACCTCGATGATCTTGTTCTGGGCGAAGAACACGTGGGCCAGCCGGAAGCGGCGGCCGACGATGCGACAGTTGCGAAACAGCTTCTTGACCTCGTACGGGTGAGCGTCGGTGCTCATGTCGAAGTCCTTGGGCCGCTTGCTCAGCAGCATGTCGCGCACGCTGCCGCCGACAAGGTAGGCTTTAAAGCCGTAACGGTGCAGCCGATAGAGAACCTTCAGGGCGTCGGGATCAATGTTTTTTCTGGAGATCGGATGTTCGGAGCGGGGGATGATGCGCAAGTTGACTGTCCTCTTACCCTCTTTGCATCGAATTTCTATAACGTTTTACAGGAGTTTACAAGAGAATCAGCAGGATCGGAGAAATTCGGCCGCGATCTTGTCGGCCCGGATCGCCGAGTCAAAGGCGATATCGCCCGAGCAGCCATCGCCGCAGGTCGTGTCGCCGGCGAAGAAAAGATTGTCCACTCCCGGCGCACGAAGACCCGGTCGATCCCAGCGCGATTGGCCCGGCCGCAAGAGTGCGCCGTCGAGGATCGGCACCACCAGGCGGCGCTCCCATTCGACCGCTTCGAAGAATCCTGGGAACTCGCTGCGGATGTGTTCGCGCAGTCGGTGCTCGGCCTCGGCCACGGCTTGCCGGCTGCGGATCTGTTGCGCCGGGATCACGATCAGGAACGTGGCGAGTTGCTTATCCGGGGGGGCCAGACTCGGATCGGAGTTGCTGGGGAACTTGCCGAAGCTCGGCAGGTCCAGGTCGATAACCGTGCCGCACAGATCGCTGACCTTGTGCTTGAGCCCGAAGTCGATGCTCACGCCGGCCGTGGGCTCGATCATCGAGGCGCGCTCCACGAATTGTGCATCGAGCGCCCCCTGGGGCAGGTATTTGTGAAGCTGCTGCAACGGCGGGGTGAAGACCACAGCCCGCGGCTCGAGTTCGCGCTTGCCGGTCAGCGCCCTGGTTACGCGGCCGTTCTGGATCTCCAAGCTTTTCAGCGGTTCGGAGAGTTTGATTTTGCCCCCGGCATGCTCGATGGCCCCTCGCAGCTTGCCGATCAGCTGGGCGTCGCCGCCCACGGGCGTGCCCAGCCGTTGCTCGACCGGCGTGCGGATCATTCGTCGCACGAAGTCGACCAGCTCGCCCAGGCTCGCTCGCTCCAGTTCGGGCGCGATCATGCCAAAGCACAGGAAACGCATCAGGCCGCGCACCTGCTCGTCGCTGTGCCAGCGCAGGAAGTGCGCCACGTTGCGCCCGGAGTTGCGCTGAGGATCGATGGCCAGCAGATGGGCGAAGACCCCGGCCACGGAGAGTTTTTGCAGCGTGCTGTAGTCCTCGCCGAGCAAGAACGGGCCGATGCCGTGGAACTGCTGTTGCCGATTGTCTCCGAATTTAATGTAGCTGTCGTGGACCGTTTCCTCGATCCACTCGATGCATTCGCCCGCCAGATTAAGGGCCTGGGCCGCGGATCCGCTCTGGCCCAGCCGATGGCCGTGGATGCCGTAATCGACAATCCAGCCGTCGCGCTGGATTGCCCGAGCGCGGCCGCCGCAGACCCGCGAACGTTCGATCAACTCGACTTCCAGACCGCGCCGCGCAAGCAGTGCCGCGGCCGTGAGTCCCGCGTATCCGGAGCCGACAACCAGCACGTCCATCTAATGCCCCTGTTGTTAAAGGTCGTCGGGAAAGTAATGTATACTCAGTAGCGGAAGACTGACAAGTAAAATACGTAAAATCTGGTCGCCGACGTGCATTATCGCTACAATCGCGGGCCGAACGCAGGGGAAGCCGACATTTGATGAGAATTATCGCGGTAGTGCCGACTTATAATGAGGCCCAGAACGTCGGCGAGCTGATCGATCGCCTGCGCGGACTGCCCCAGGGCGTTGAGGTGCTGGTGGCTGACGATAATTCGCCCGACGGCACGGCGCAGGTCGTACGCGAGCGAGCGCAGAGCGATCCGGGCGTTCACCTGTTGCTGCGCACCCAGCGCAAGGGGCGCGGTTATGCGGGGGCCGAGGGTCTGGCCGAGGCGTTCGAGATGGGGGCCGAGCTGATCATCGAGATGGACGGCGACCTGAGCCACCGTCCCGAGGACGCGCCGACGTTGATCGCGGCCGCGGGGCAAGCCGACGTGATAATCGGCAGCCGCACCGTGCGCGGCGGTCGCGACGAGGGCCGGCCGTGGTTCAGACGGATGCTCACGGCGCTGTCTTGTTTTTACGCGCGCAGCGTGCTGCGCGTGCCGGTGGGCGACATCAACTCGGGCTATCGGCTGTTCAACAGGCGGGTCTTCCAGCGGGTCGATCCGCGTGCGCTGTTCTCGGCCGGGCCGAGCATCGTGCACGAGATCAACTATCGCGCCCGGCTGGCCGGACTGAGCTTCGCCGAGGTGCCGATCCGCTTTGTCGAGCGTCGGCGCGGCAGCAGCGAACTGACCGTCGGCAGACTGATCGACGGCTATCTGAAGGTACTTACGCTTTGGTGGATGCACAGGACAGGCAAGCTCTAGACGCGCCGCCGAAAGTTTCGGTGGTGATCGTCAACCTCAACGGCGGCGACATGCTGCCGCGTTGCCTGGACTTCGTCTACGGTCAGCGTCTGGACGAGGATTTCGACATCACGGTCGTGGACAACGGCAGCTTTGATCATTCGATCCGCAAGGTGCAGGCGCACTACCCCCAGACGCGGGTGATCTTGCTCAAGAACAACATCGGGTACTCGGCCGCGCTCAACCGCGGCATCGATCAGACCGATGGCCAATACGTGCTGGCGCTGAATTTCGACGTCGAGCTCGCGCCGGACTTTCTCGATCGGGCGCTGAGCGCCTTTGACAAGGGACCGAAGATCGGGATGGTCAGCGGCAAGCTGTGGGGCAGTTCTGCGGGAAGCGATCCGCGGATAATCGACACCACCGGCATCGTGATGAACGAGTTGTTCATGGCCGACCGCGGCCAGGGCGAGGAGGACGACGGCCGCTACGACGAGACCGATTACGTGTTCGGCCCCAGCGGCGCGGCGGCGCTCTACAGCCGCGAGATGCTCGAGGATCTGCGCCTGCAAGGCCAGTACGTTGACGAGGACTTCTTCGCGTTTGTCGAGGACGTGGACCTGGCCTGGCGCGCGCGGCTGCGCGGCTGGCGCGCGGTCTACACCCCCGAGGCCACGGGCGTGCACTACCGCGGGGCGACCCGGCACAATAACGCCGAACGCCGTCGGCAGTACCTGATCTGGAGCGTGCGCAACCGCTACTGGATGCTGCTTAAGAACCTCTCCGCGGGCCAGTGGAAAGTCCACCGCGCGCGGATCATCCGTTCGGAACTGCGCGGCTTGGGACGCTTCATCAAACACTACGGCCTGCACGTCGCGCTCTCCGCGCTGTGGCAATCGTTGCGCGGCAGCGGCAAGATCAGGCGCAAGCGGCGCGAGATCCAGTCGCGGATGAGCGCCACGCGCTCGTCCCTCGACGTCTACCTGTTTCCCAAGTAGGCGTTTCAGGGAGCTTGTTGGCCCCCATCGGTATTTCCAATATAATCCGCTCACTATGAAGGTAGCAGTATTCGGCGGGGGGCACTGGGGCAAGAACCTGGTGCGTAACTTCAACGAGCTGGGTGCACTGGCCTGCGTCTGGGACACTGATCCCGAGCGCAGACAGTGGATCGTCGAGCAATTCAACGTGCCGGTGGCGCAAAGCCCCGAGCAGGTATTTGGCGACGATGCGATCGGCGGCGTGGTGATCGCCACGCCGGCTCCGACGCATTTTGAGCTGGCCCGCGCCGCGCTCGAGGCGGGCAAGCACGTGATGGTCGAAAAGCCGCTGTGCCTCGAGCTGGGCCAGGCGCGCGAACTGGCCCGGATAAGCCGGGCCCGCGGCCTGACGCTGATGGTCGGCCACCTGCTGGCCTACCATCCGGGCGTACTTAAGCTCAAGCAGCTGGTGGACGAGGGCGTCCTGGGCAAGCTGAACTACATCTACTCCAACCGGCTGAACCTTGGCCGAATCCGCACCGAGGAGAACATCCTCTGGAGCTTCGCGCCCCACGACCTGTCGGTGATCCTGCTGATGCTGGGCGAGATGCCGCTGAACGTGACCTCGGTCGGCGGCGCCTACCTCGACGACCGCGTGGCCGACGTCACGCTGAGCACGCTGGAGTTCGCCCACGGCGTGCGCGCGCACATCCACGTCAGCTGGCTGCACCCCTACAAGGAACAGCGGCTGGTCGTGATCGGCGATCGGAAGATGGCGGTCTTCGACGATGTGGCCCAGCGCGAGCACAAGCTGATGCTCTACGACAAGGGTGTGGACTGGGTCGATCGCAAACCAGTGCCGCGCTCCAAGGACGTGGTCAGCGTCGAGTTCGGCGAGGACGAGCCACTGCGCAACGAGTGCCTGCACTTTCTCCAGTGCGCCGCCAACGGGACCAAGCCGCGCACCGACGCCGCGTCCGGGATCGAGGTCTTGACCCTGCTCACAGCCTGCCAACGCAGCCTGGAGGCCGGCGGCCGACCGGTGGAGGTCGCGGGCGTGATCGCGCAGGACGCGGGCGTCTTCGTGCATCCCAGCGCGGTGATCGACCCGGATGTGACCATCGGCGCGGGCACGCGGATCTGGCACTTCACCCACGTGCTCGGCGGATCGAGCATCGGCCCGCGCTGCAACGTCGGCCAGAACTGCGTGATCGGACCCGACGTGACCATCGGCGCGAACTGCAAGATCCAGAACAACGTCAGCGTCTACAAGGGCGTGACCCTCGAGGACGACGTTTTTTGCGGACCGAGCATGGTCTTTACCAACGTCACCAATCCGCGCAGCGCCGTGTCGCGGCGCGATGAATTCAAGCCCACGCCCGTGGGGCGCGGAGCGACTTTAGGGGCCAACAGCACGATCCTCTGCGGCTATAAAATAGGCCGCTACGCTTTTATCGCCGCCGGTGCGGTGGTCACCCGCGACGTGCCGGATTTTGCGCTGGTGATGGGCAATCCCGCGCGCCGCGTGGGCTGGACCTGCGCCTGCGGCGTGCGCCTGCCCGAGGGCCTCACGCTGCAGTGCAAGGCCTGCGGTGCGAACTACCAGATCGAGGACGGCCTGCTGTTATTAAAGGATGAGTAACGACAAATCGATTCCGCGGGTCCTGACTGTACTCGGGGCCCGTCCGCAGTTCGTCAAGGCTGCCGCGCTGTGCCATCGACTGCAACTGGCGCAGCAGGAGTCCGGTCCGCTGATCGAGCACGTGATCGTGCACACCGGTCAGCACTTCGACCCCGAGATGAGCCGCACGTTTTTCGACGAGCTGGGCATTCCCGCGCCCGACGTAAACCTGGGAGTGCACAGCGGCGGACACGGCGAGATGACCGGCCGGATGTTGATCGCCCTGGAGGCCGAGCTGCTCGCCAGGCGACCCGACGCGGTACTGGTCTACGGCGACACCAATTCGACACTGGCCGGAGCATTGGCCGCGGCCAAGCTGCGCATCCCCGTGGCCCACGTTGAGGCCGGGCTGCGCTCGTTCGACGATTCGATGCCCGAGGAACTCAACCGCGTGCTGTGCGACCGGCTTTCGGCACTGCTGTTTGCGCCCACCGCGGCCGCGGTGCAAAACCTCGAGCGCGAGGGAATCACCCGCGGCGTAAAGCTGGTGGGCGACGTGATGTACGACGCGATCCGCATTTTCTCCGAGCGCGCGCGGCAGTACGGCGGGCTGATCAGCGAGCTGGGGCTCGAGCCTGGCGGCTACGTGCTGGCCACCTGCCACCGCGCCAAGAACGTGGACGACCCGCTGCGACTGGGCCGGATCTTCCAGGGCCTGGGCAGCGTGGCCCAGCGCATGCCGGTGCTGCTGCCGCTCCATCCGCGCACCAGGCAACGGCTCGACGCGCCCGACGCGCCCGATCTGCGCAGCATGCCCGGCTTGCGGATCGTCAAGCCGCTGGGCTATCTGCAAACCCTGGCGCTGCTGGGAGAGGCCGCGGCGTTGGTCACCGACTCGGGCGGGATGCAGAAGGAGGCCTACGTGCTCGGCGTGCCGTGCGTGACGGTGCGCGGGAACACCGAGTGGGTCGAGACCGTGGACGATCGCGCCAACGTGCTGGCCGATGACGATCCGCAGTTGATCGCGGACCGCGTCCTCGATCAATCGTGGTTCAGTCGCGGCGATCCGCAGCGCCACTACGGCCGGGGCGACGCCTCGCGGCTGATCCTCGAACAGCTGCTGGAGCGGCTTGGATGAGCAGGGCCGCAAGCCTGTTGCGCGGCTCGGGATTTTACGCGCTGGGCAACCTGGCTCCCAAGCTGATGGCCCTGGCGCTGATCCCGATCTACACCTACCTGCTCAGCGAGCGCCAGTACGGGATCGTCACCTACGTCACCTCGCTGGCCGCGATCATGCTGGCGCTGACCGAGCTGGGATTTCGCTCGTCGGTGCTGCGCTTCTATTTCGATTACGAGGGCGATCCGGCGCGTCTCAAGCGCTTTCTGGGGACCAGCGCCGGATTTCTGATCGCGGTCGGTCTGCTGCTGACCGTGGCCGCCCTGGCTACCGGCAAATACTGGGGCCCGCTGCTGGTCAAAGATACGTCCATGGGTTTCTGGCCGTTTCTGGCCCTGGGCGTGCTGATTGCCTTTTGCCAGCTGAGCCACGTGGTGCCGATGGCGATGCTGCGTGCAAGCGAGCGCGCCGGGCTCTACGCAATATTGCAGATCGGCGAATACCTGCTGATCGCCGGGCTGGTGGTGCTGGCGCTGGTTGGAATCGAGCGTTCGGCGCGGGCAGCGCTGTGGGCGCGTTTTATTGCGGTGGCGGTGTTCTTCGTAATCATGAGCGTGCTGATTTGGCGCAAGGCGCGTCCGGCGCTGGATTTGCCGATGCTCAAACGCTCGTTGATCTACGGTCTGCCGCTGACCGCTCACGCCGTGGCCAACTGGTCGCAGACGTTTCTGGACCGCGTGCTGCTCGAACGGATGACGTCGCTGGACCGCGTGGGGCTGTACTCGCTGGGCTACAACATCGGCATGCTGATGTCGGCGATCAACCTGGCTTTCAACCGCGCGTTCCTGCCCTACCACCTGCGCGAGGTCAAGAACAATCCCGATGCCAAGCGGCACCTGGCGCGCGTGGCCGAGGACTACTGGGCCTACCTGGGGCTGGCCGCGGCCTTTGGCGTGCTGTTCGCGCGCGAGGGGATCATGCTGCTCACGCCCGAGCGCTTTTACGAGGCGCACCGCGTGGTGCCCTGGGTCATCGGCGGCTATTTGGCCCACGGCATGTACTACCCGCTGATCAACAACCTGCTGCTGCTCAAACGCACGGGGATGATTCCCCTGGCCACGGCCGCGTCGGCCGGACTCAACGTGCTGCTCAACCTGTATTGGATCCCGCGTTGGAACATTGTCGGCGCGGCGGCCGCCACCTGCGCCAGCTATCTGCTGCTGACGCTGATCGTCTATCTGTGGAGCCAGCGGCTCAACCCAATGCCGTACCGCCTGCGCCGTGTCGCCCTGGTGCTGGGCTCCTACGCGGTCATCGGCCTGGGCGTACACCTGATCCAGCTGCGGCCCGACCAGCTGCTCGCGCCGCTGGCAATTAAGGCCGCGGTGCTGGTCGGCTACTTCTGGTTGCTCAAGGCGTTGGGCGCGATCGATCCGCGCCGGGCGCTGAGCCTGATCCGCGATGCCCTGGGACGCAGCGCCCGATGAGCGAGCAGCGTTTTGAGATCAGTGCGGACGGCCGATATAAAATCCGCGAGTTCGCCTCAGAACGCGACGCGGCCCGGGCCGAGCGCTACCTGTCGGTGCTTAACGTGGCCAAGGTCGGATCGCCGCGATTGATCGAACGCCAAGGCGCGCGTCTGATCATGGAATACGTGGACGCCCAGCCGCTCAGCGGACGTTTGGGACTATCGGGCAGACGCACGTTGGCCGAGCTGATGGCGCAAATCCACGGTCTGCGCGAGCTCGACCTGCCCCTTGAACAGGGGCTGGCGGGCTATCGCGAGCAGAGCGCAAACTATTTGCAGCGCTACATCGAGGCCGGATTGCTCGACCAGTCTGAGGCGGACCAACTGGCGCAACGGCTGATGGCGCTGACGCCTAAGCGAATGTTCGCGGCGTTGGTGCACGACGATCTGCACGCGCGCAACGTGCTGCGCGCGCCCGCGGGCCTGGTGCTGATCGACTACGCCGGGGTCAAGGCGCTGAGCCTGGAGCACGACCTGCTCAACGCCTCGTACTCGCTGCTGACCTCGGTCGGCGCGCGGCTCTACGGCCGCTACTCCCTGCGCGGGTACTTCGTGCGCAGCTACGCGCGGCAGTCAACGCGCTGCGTCGATGTGCTCAAATCCGCGCAGTACGGCCTGCATTTTTATGAGGCGTTCAACCGTCTGCGCAAAGGCTCCAACGCGCTCTCGGCCTGGCGCGGCGCAAAGCTCGAGCCCGCGCAAAGGGCGCTGGAGGTCGTGCGTTTGATGGTGGACCAATGAGGATCTGGGTCGTAGCCCGGGTCGATCTGAGCTCGCGCAAGGGCGGGGCGTCCCACGTGGAGCACTTCGTGCGCGAGGTCTGCGCCCGGGGTCACGAGGTGCGGCTGTTTATGCCGCGGCCCGTGGGCAAACTGCCCGAGCTGCCGTGCGATTGCAGCCTGCTGCCCTCCGGTGGACGCTCGTTTTGGGCCGCGCACCTGCTGTTCGAGCTGGCCGCGTTTTTTACCATGCTGCGGCTGGCGTCCAAGGAGCGGCCGCGGCGCGTCTATCTGCGGCACGGGCTGTTCTGCCTGCTGCCGCTGGTCGCCGCGCGTCTACTGCGCGTGCCCGCGGCAGTGGAACAGAACGGGGTCATCGCCGCCGAGCTGAAGATGGCCGGGCGGCCGCGCTGGGAGATCGCGCTGCAGCGGCGTTTCGAGCGCACGGCCTACTCCCTGGCTCAGTGGATAGTGACCGTGACCCAGGGAATCAAACAACATGTGGTGAATGATTTGAGCGTGCCTGAACCAAAAGTTTTTGTGGTGCCCAACGGCGCGGACCCCCAGAGGTTGCAACCCAGAGACGCGGCCGAGGCCAAGCGTTCGCTGAAGATCGATCCGGACGAGCTGGCGGTGGGCTATTTGGGCAACTTCGAGCCCTACCAAGATCTGGATACCTTGATCGAGGCGCTGGCCCTGCTCAACGGGCGCGGCGTGCGATTTACCGCGCTGATCGTGGGCAGCGGCACGCGCTTTGAGCAGGTCACGGCGCTGGCCCGCGAGCGCGGCGTGTACGAGCGCTGTCTATTCACCGGCGCGGTATCCCACGATTTGGTCGAACAACACATCGCGGCGATGGACGTCTGCGTGGTGCCCAAGCGGCCATTGACCTCGGGCTACTCTCCGATCAAGCTGTTCGAGTACTTGGCCTGCGGACGGCCGGTGGTGGTCTCGGACCTTCCCGGGTTCGAGATCGTGGCCGAGAACGGGCTGGGCTTAACCGCCGCTGCCGAGGATCCGACGGCGTTGGCCGAAGCGCTTGAGCGTCTGCTGGGCGACGAGCAATTGCGTGGGCAAATGGGGCGGCGCGGACGCGCCTACGCCCAGGGGCCGGGAAGCTGGTCCCAGACCGTGCGCAACGTATTGGAGGTTATTGGTGTCCAGGCCGCTTAAGCTGATGGTGGTGAGCAACGACATGCTCATCGGCGGGGTGCAGCGCAACATCCTGGGCTATTTCCGCGGGCTGGACTTCGAGCGCTTTGAGCCGCACCTGGCGTTGGTCTGCGCCGGCGGACCACTGGTCGAGCCGTTGCGCGAGCTGGGCGTGGACGTGCACGTGGTGCGCAGCATCAGCAAGGCCGGGCCGCTGAAGTGGATCAGACCCGGCCGGGTGATCGAGCTGGCGCGGCTGATCGAGAGGCTCGAGATCGACGTGGTGCAGACCCGGCTGTTTCTGGGCAACACCATCGGCAGGCTCGCCGCGGCGCGCGCCGGTGTGCCGGTGGTGGTCGCGGCCGAACATTCGACCTACTACGACAAGACCGTGGTGCACAAGGCGATCGACCGCCGACTGGCCGAGCACTGCCAGCGGATCGTCGCGGTCTCGCAGACGGTCAAGGACTTCACCATCAACCAGGAAAGCCTGCCGCCCGAGCTGCTGACCGTGATCTACAACGGGTTGGAGATCGAGCTGTACCGCAACACGCGGCCGCGCGAACAGGTGCGCGCCGAACTGGGAATCGATCAACAGCGGCCGGTGCTGTTCAGCGCGGCGCGGCTGATCCCGGAGAAGGGCTACGCGGGGTTCATCCATGCGCTGGCGCTACTGGGTATGCGCGTGCCCGACGTGCTGTTCGTGCTCGCCGGAGAAGGGCCCGAGCGCGAGCACATCGAACGCCAAGCCCTGCGCAAGGGGGTCAGCGATCAGCTGATGATGCTCGGCGAGCGCAACGACGTTCACGATCTGCTGGCGGCCTCGGACCTGTTCGTGCTCCCCAGCCGCCGCGAGGGTTTGCCCACGGCGGTGATCGAGGCGCTGGCCGCGGGCTGCCCCGCAGTCTGCCACTACCTGCCGCAATCCGCCGAGGTGGTGGACCAGGATGTAGACGGCCTGCTGCTGGACTTCGACGACCACCGCACCGTGGCCGAGACCATCGCCGCGTTGCTGGCCGACCCCGATCGCCGCCACGCGATGTCAAAGCGGGGGCGGGCCAAGGTCGGCGAGAGTTTTACCCTGCAGCGGATGGTCGGCGGCTACATGGACCTCTACGAGGAGCTTTGGAAAAAAGCCAATAAATCTGCGGAGCCGCTCCGTGGACAGCCTCCACAACCGCCCCTATAATGACCCCCTGATCGACCGACGAACCGCAGCAGCCATCGACCCGGAGCAGTGATGCTAAAGGGCCAGAACATCATCTGTATCGCCAGCAGCAACTGGGAGGC
This sequence comes from Candidatus Alcyoniella australis, assembly GCA_030765605.1. Lineage (NCBI taxonomy): Bacteria > Candidatus Lernaellota > Candidatus Lernaellaia > Candidatus Lernaellales > Candidatus Alcyoniellaceae > Candidatus Alcyoniella > Candidatus Alcyoniella australis. The sequence continues at coordinate 22,765 of JAVCCG010000072.1, read as the reverse complement.
GATGTGGGTCAATTCCCAGCACCTGATGAGCAGGCTGGCCCGTGAAAACAGGGTGTTCTACATCAACAACATGGGCCTGCGCGCGCCGTCGATGGCCAAGAAACGCGACCTCAAACAGGTTTTCAAACGGCTGCGCTCGTGGTTTCGGGGGGTACGCCGGGTCGAGGACTCGCTGTGGGTCTACGACCCGATTTCCCTGCCGTTCTACGAGTCGCCCGTGGCGCGCGCCTTCAACCGCTGGGCCCTGCGCACGACTCTGCGCCGCTACCAGCGACGCCTGGGGTTGCAGCGGCCGATCCTCTGGGCCTTCCTGCCCACGGCCGTCTCGCTGGTCGGCGGCCTGGACGAGAAACTGGTGATCTACCACTGCGTGGACGACTACTCGGCCAACCCCGGGGTGCCCCGCGAACGGATCATCGAGATGGAGCGCCGGATGCTCGGGCAGGCCGACATGGCGTTCGTCACCAGCCCCAAGCTCTACCGCGACAAGTCCGTCTACAACCCGCATACCGAGCTTTACGGCAACGTGGCCAACGTCGGGCACTTTATCGAGGATAGTAAAAGCGCGGACGGGCCGCCGGATGAACTGGCGCAGATTTCCGGACCGATCATCGGCTATCAGGGCAACATCAGCTCCTATAAGACCGACCTGGAGTTGCTGCTGCATGTGGCGCGCAGCCGACCGCAGTGGTCGCTGGTGCTGGTCGGTCCCACGGGCTGGGGCGACCCGGGCACCGACACCCGATTGCTTCAGAGCCTGCCCAACGTCCACCTGCTGGGCCGGATCGACTACGAGCGGCTGCCGCGTTATGTGGCGGCGTTCGACGTGGCGCTGATTCCGTTCCGCGTCTCCGAGAGCACCCAGTCGAGCTTCCCAATGAAGTTCTTCGAATACCTGGCCCTGGGCAAGCCGGTGGTCAGCACGGCGCTGGACGCTCTGGCCGAGTTCGGCCGCGACCCGGACCTGTGCCGGATCGCCGCGAATCACGAGCAGTTCGTCGAGATGATCGAACACAGCTTGCAGGACGCCGGCCGCCAAGACCTGATCGAGAAACGCATCAACGTGGCGCGCGACAACGACTGGGAGCGCCGGGTCGAGCAGATCGGCGATTCCGTACAGCGGCGCATCGAGGAGCTGGGCAGATGAGGGTTGCGATCATCCACGACTGGCTCACCGGAATGCGCGGCGGCGAGAAGTGCCTCGAGGTCTTCTGCGAGCTGTGGCCCGAGGCCGACCTGTACACGCTGCTGCACCTGCCCGGCTCGGTCAGCCCGACCATCGAGCGCCACCGGATTTTCACCAGCGTCGTCCAGCGCCTGCCGATGGCCCGCTGGTGGTACCGCTCGTACCTGCCGCTGTTCCCCACGGCCATGGAACGTTTCGACCTGAGCGACTACGACCTGGTGGTCTCCTCGAGCCACTGCGTGGCCAAGGGCGTGCGCTCGCGGCCCGACCAGCTCCACCTGTGCTACTGCTACACGCCGATGCGCTACGTCTGGGACATGAGCCACATCTACTTCGGCCAGGGCCGGCACTGGCTGACCCGGCCGGTGATCCCGTTCTTCCTGAACTACCTGCGGATGTGGGACGCGCTGTCGTGCAACCGCGTCAACCGCTTCGTCTCGATCTCCGAGCACATCCGGCGGCGGATCTACAAGCACTACCGCTGCGGGTCGGACGTGATCCACCCGCCGGTCTCCACCGACCTGTTCGGCGAGGGTCAACGCGACGAGGGCTACTACCTGATCGTCTCGGCCTTCGCCCCCTACAAGCGGATCGACCTGGCGATCGAGGCCTTCAACCGCCTGGGCCTGCCGCTGAAGCTGGTGGGCGTGGGGCCCGACGCGCGGCGGCTGCGTAAAATGGCCGCGGACAACATCGAGTTCCTCGGCTGGCAACCCGACGAGGCGGTGGCCGAGATCTACTCGCGCTGCCGGGCCTTTGTCTTCCCCGCGGAGGAGGACTTCGGCATCGCGCCGGTGGAGGCCCAGGCCTCGGGCAAGCCGGTGATCGCCTACGGCCGCGGCGGAGTGATCGAGAGCGTCAACGGCGTGCACCTCACGGGCGACCCGGACCGCGCCGTGGAGCAGTTGGCGCGCGGCGACCGCACCGGCGTGTTCTTTGCCGAGCAGTCGGTGCAATCGCTGATCGAGGCGGTGCGCTTTTTCGAGGGCAACGTCGAGCGCTTCGACCCGGCCGTGATCCGCGAGCGCGCCCAGCGCTTCAACCGCGAGCGCTTCAAGCGCGAGTTTGCGGACTACGCCCAAGGGCAGGTCGAGCGTTTTTTCGGTCCGGGAGGCGCGGTCGGCTGATGCGTATCGGGCTCAACTCCGAGAAGGTGCTCGAGCGCACCACCGGCGTGGGCTGCTACGCCTACAACCTGGTGCGCGGCCTGCTCGAGATCGACCGCGACAATCGTTACGTGCTGTTCTTTCACAGCGACGCCGGGTGCTACGCGGGCGAGCCGTGGCTCGCGGGGCCCAACGTCGAGCTCGATCAATACGGCGCAAAGGGCTCGAACCCGCGGCGCATCCTCTGGGAGCAACTGGGGCTGCCCGGCCGCGCGCGCCGCAGCAAGCTCGACGTGTTCCACTACATCGACCACACGCTGAGCATGATTGGCAAACCGGTGCCCACAGCGATCACGGTCCACGACCTGGCATTTTTCCGCCACCCCGAGGCGTACACGCGCAGCCGCCGGATCTACAAGAGCCTGGTCTCGCCGCGCTCGATTCGGCGCGCCGACCGCGTGATCGCGGTCTCGGAATACACGCGGCAGGAGGTGCTCGAGATCACCGGCGCGGACCCGGACAAGGTCAGCGTCGTGTACAACGGGATTGACGGCGAGTTCCGCGTAATTCAGGACCAGAAGCTGCTCTCCGACTTCCGTAGGCAGCACGATTTGCCCCAGCGCTACATCCTGTTCGTGGGAACGCTGCAGCCGCGCAAGAACGTGACCGGCCTGGTGCGCGCCTACGCCGAGCTGGTGCAGCGCAAGGCCGTGGAGCACGACTTGGTGATCTGCGGCGAACGCGGCTGGATCTTCGACGAGATCTTCAGCCAGGTCGAACGCTCGGGGCTTACCGCGCGCGTGCGCTTCATTGAATCGCTGCCCCAGCAGCAGCTTCCGCTGCTCTACAATTGCGCCGAGCTGTTCGTCTTCCCCAGCCTGTTCGAGGGCTTCGGCCTGCCGCTGCTCGAGGCGATGAGCTGCGGCGTGCCGGTGGTCAGCTCCAACACAACCAGCATGCCCGAGGTGGTGGGCGACGCGGCGCTGCTGGTCGACCCCAACGACGTCGACGATATGGCCCTACAGATCCAGCGCGCGTTGTCCGATAGAGAACTGGCCGCGGATCTGCGCAACAGGGGATTGGAACGCAGCCGCGAGTTCAGCTGGCGCAAGTGCGCGCAAAGTACGTTGGAGATCTACAAACAGATGGCACAATCATGAACAAGAACGTGAAAATCGCACTGGTTCACGACTGGTTGACCGGCATGCGCGGCGGCGAGAAGGTGCTCGAATGCCTGTGCGAGCTGTGGCCCGATGCCGACCTGCTGACCCTGCTGCACGTCAAGGGCAAGGTCAGCCCGACCATCGAACGCCACAAAATCAAGACCAGTTTCATCCAGCGCATGCCGCGGGCCGCGCGCTACTACCGCAACTTTCTGCCGCTGTTTCCCGTGGCGATCGAGCAGTTCGACATGCGCGGCTACGACTTGGTGATTTCGACCAGCCATTGCGTGGCCAAGGGGATCATCACGCAGCCCAGCACGTTGCACGTAAGCTACATCCACACCCCGATGCGCTACGTTTGGGAGATGTACGACGTCTACTTCGGGCCCGAGCGGGTCCGCGGATTGCGGCGGTTGGTGATTCCGCCGATCAGCAACTACCTGCGGATGTGGGACGTGGCCTCGGCCCATCGGGTGGACGATTTCATCGCCAACTCCAAGCACGTGGCGCGGCGAATCCAGAAGCACTACGACCGGCCCTCGGTCGTGATCAACCCGCCGGTCGACACCGAGATGTTCGACATCGGCGGCGAACGCGGCGACTACTTCCTGATGGTCTCGGCGCTCACGCCCTACAAGCGGATCGACCTGGCGATCGAGGCCTTCAACGAACTGGGCTGGCCGCTGAAGATCGTCGGCATCGGCGAGGACCTGGAGAAGCTGCGGCGGATCGCCAAGCCCAACGTCGAGATGCTCGGCTGGCAGGAAGACGAACAGATCCGCGAGCTCTACGCGGGCTGCCGTGCGTTCATCTTCCCCGGCGAAGAGGATTTCGGCATTACTCCGCTCGAGGCCCAGGCCTCGGGCCGGCCGGTGATCGCCTTTGGCCGCGGCGGAGCCCTGGAGACGATCCTGGGCCGGCACGTGCCGGCTCCAGGCCGGCCCGATCCCCTTGAGGGCGAAACGGACGCGATCACCGGGTTGTTCTTTGCCGAGCAGAGCAGCGAGCACCTGGTACGAGCTCTGCGTTATTTCGAGGCCCATGAGGGGCGATTCGATCCGCAGGCGATCCGCAAGCACGCGACTTCGTTCAACCGCGAGCGGTTCAAGGACGAGATGGCGCAGCACGTGGAGCAGGTCTGGACGGCGTTTCTCGACCGCAGTAGAACGCCGCTGCCGGTCTGATCAAGGAGAAGATGCCCACGGACTACCAGAGGGTCCACAGAACGAACCGCGGCGGGCGGGCTCTGCGCCGGGCGCTGGGCGCGGCGCTGATTTTGCTCTACGGCCTGTCGTGGTGGGAGTTCGAGCTGTTGCCGGTGGGGCCGGTGCGGCTGACCGACTCCGAGCTGATCATCGGCCTGGTGGTCGGACTCTACGCGCTGAAGCTGCTCTACGAACGACGACTGCCGTGCGTCGATCGACCGATGGCCGCGGCGCTGCTGCTGGTCGGACTGGCGATGGCCGCCTCGAGCCTGGCCGGCGATTATCACCGCGACCTGGCGTTGAAGTACACGGTGCGCTACTTCGCGGTGATGGCGTTGACCGTGGCGCTGTCCGACTTGTTTCGCGACGGCCGCGTCCGGCGGCTGGCTCTGCGTACGCTGTTCGGCGCGACCCTGGTGATCGCAGCGCTGGGCCTGGTCGAGCACTTTTTTTACGAGAACCTCAACGGATTCTTCGCGCTGTTCAAGTCCAGCCGCTTCATCGGCACCGACATCTCGGCCAACCTCAGCTACTCCTCCGGCGCTTTTTGGGAGGACCAGCGGCTGATCGTGCGCGCCTCGAGCGTGTTCGTCTACTGCAACAGCCTGGCCTACTTCCTGGTGATGGTCATTTTCTTCATTCTCTATTTAATCGGCGACGAGCGAGCCAGGCAGCGCACGCCATTCCGGCTGATCGGGCTCGGATTCTGCCTCTACGTGCTGACGCTGACCTTCAGCCGCGGCGCGTTCGCCACGCTACTGATCAGCCTGGCGCTGTGCGGACTGATCGGGTTGGCGCGCTTTCGCTCGACCATCAGCGCCGCGGTTGGGCTGCGTCGGCAACTGGGCTGGACCGCGGCGGTGCTTGCGGCGTTGCTGCTGATCAACCTGGGTTTCTTCGCGCGCATCGGCTCCAACTTCGGCGAGTTGCTGGCGCTGGCGAGCAACGGCGGGATCGAGCATGAGGCACGGGCCGACGCGGATCGGCTGGCGTTGAGTCTTGAGCGCAAGCTGGCGTTACGCGATATCGAGCTGCGCGGCGATCAGGGGTTGAGCCCCACGGCGCAGGACGCGGCGTGGGCCGGACGCTTCGAGCTGCGCTCGCCTGACGCCAGCCCGATGACCTTCGAGACCGGCGGCAGTCTGTTCTCCCGCGTGCAGCTGTGGAAGGCGGCCTGGCGGCTGTTTCTGCGGCACCCCTGGCTCGGGGTGGGGCCGGACAACTACCGCATGCTGTTCCATAGCGAGTTGCAGCGCTTTAACTACGATTTGTACATTAGTAAAGGCATCTACCGGCCGCACAACCTGCTGCTCAACTTTCTCGCCGAGGGCGGGGTGGCCGGCGGCCTGACGCTGCTGCTGTTTTTCGCGGCCCTGGCGCGGCTGGCTTGGCGCATGTGGCGCAGGCCGCTGTTCGAGCCGCGTCACGTGGCTCTGCTCGGCGCGCTGTTCGTCTACCTGATCACCAACACCTTCGACGTGCTGAGCTTCGACTACTACAGCGACAGCGTGCTGATCGCCACGATGATCGCCCTGCTGGGGGTTGAGTCGCGCGGCGAACGCGGCTCGTCCAACTTGAAAAAATCGAGCTGAGGCCGATAATCAGCATTTACCGATGATCACAGGGATGAGATGACGCTGAAGATCGGTATCGACGCGCGTCCGTGCGACGGCAATAAAAGCGGGGTGGGCTTTTGGACCTACAGCCTGATCCGTTCTTTGGCGCGCATCGACCGCGAGAACCTGTACTACCTGTATTCCAACCGACCGATCGACCTGAGCTTCGTGGACCAGCCAAACTTCGTGCAGCGAGTGCAGCCGATGCCGATCAGCAACCTTTGGCTGCAAACCCGGCTGCCGCGGACCCTCAAACGCGATGGCGTGGACCTGTTTCACGGCACCAACTTCATCGTGCCGCTGTGGGGACGCACGCCGAGCGTAACCACGATCTACGACATCTCCTCGGCGCTGATGCCGCGCGTGCACAAGCGGGCCAACAACATCATCCAGCGCCTGGTGCCGGCCGCGGCGCGCAAGGCGCGGGGCGTGATCGCGGTAAGCGAGCACACCAAGGCCGACATCGTGCGCCACATCGGCCTGCCGCCGGAGAAGGTGCACGTGATCTACGGCGCGCCCGGCGACGTGTTCCAGCCGATCGACGACCGCGAGGGGCTTGAACGCCTGCGCCTTGAGCTGGGGCTGCCCGAGCGCTTCTGCCTGTTCGTCGGCACGCTCGAGCCGCGCAAGAACATCGGCCTGCTGCTCGACGCGTTTCGGCTGCTGCTCGACGCGGGCTTTGACTCGCACAAGTTGGTGATCGCCGGCGAGCCGGGCTGGAACTACGAGCAGATCTTCCAGCGCCACGAGCAGCTGGGCTTGGGCGAACACGTGAAGTTCATCGGCTACGTGGGCTGGGAACGGCTGCCGATGTTGTACAATCTGACCGACGTGTTTCTGTTCCCCAGCCTCTACGAGGGCTTCGGCCTGCCGCCGCTGGAGGCGATGGCCTGCGGCACCCCGGCGATCGTCTCGGACAGCTCGAGCCTGCCCGAGGTGGTCGGCGAGCAGGGGATCAAGGTCGGGGCCCACGACGCGGCCGCGCTGGCCGCGGCCATCGAGCACTTGCTGGGCGATGGCGAGTACTACCGGCAACAGGTGGAATACAGCCTGCAACGCGCGGCGCAGTTTAGCTGGGACGACGTGGCGCGCCGCACGCGCGAGGTTTATATGGAGCTGGCACAGTGATTCGTCGCGAGCGTCAGTTTCTGCTGTCGATTAAGTTCGTCAGCGACCTGCTGTTGCTGGTGCTGCTGTGGATCGCCAGCTACTACATCCGCTTTAATTTGCTGGCCGGAGTACTCCCCCCGCCGCACGTGCCGCGGCTGGACAAGTTCCTGCCGCTGACCCTCGCCGTGGCCCTGGTCTGGCCCGCGGTCTTCTGGTGGGTCAACATCTACCAGCCCGCCGAGACCCCGAGCCTGACGCGTGAGGTGTTCCGCGTATTGCGCGCGCACATCCTGGCGATGTTGCTGTTTATCGTGGTCACGTTTTTTATCGCCGAGTATCGCCCCTCGCGCGTGGTCTACGCCCTGTTCTTCGCGCTTTCCGGCGTGATGCTGTGGCTCTCGCGGGTGATCTTCCGCCAGGTGCTGGTGACCCTGACGCGGCGCGGCGTGATCAGCTCGCGCGTGCTGATCGTCGGCGCGGGCGAACTGGGCCGCGAGTTGGCGCGGCGTTTCGGCCGCCATCGCGAGCTGGGCAAAATTATCGTCGGCTTTATCACCGACGAGCCGCTCGTCGAGGCGCAGACGGGCGATGGGCCGCCGATCCTGGGCGCGATCGAGGACGTGCAGCGCGTGTGCGACGAGCTGCACGTGGACCAGGTCTACGTGGCGCTGCCGCTGCACGCCGCGGGGCGCGTGGACGCGGTGCTCAAGCACCTCTCCGGCGAGCTGGTGGACGTCAAGATCGTGCCGGACATCGTGCAGTACATCACCCTGCGCGGCGGGGTCGAGGAGTTCGAGGGGCTGCCGATCATCAGCCTCAAGGTCTCGCCGCTCTACGGCTGGCGCGCGGTGGGCAAGCGGCTGTTCGACGTCGCCTTCGCGTTGCTGACGCTGGCGATGATCTCGCCGCTGCTGCTGCTGATCGCCGTGCTGATCAAGCTCACCAGCCCCGGCCCGGTGTTCTACGGCCAGGAGCGAATGGGCCTGGACGGCCGGACGTTCGCGATGCTCAAGTTTCGCTCGATGGGAGTGAACGCCGAGGCCCAGACCGGCGCGGTCTGGGCCAAGAAAGACGATCCGCGGCGCACGCGCTTCGGCGCGCTGCTGCGCTCCACGAGCCTGGACGAGCTGCCGCAGTTCATCAACGTGCTGCTGGGGCATATGAGCGTTGTCGGGCCGCGACCCGAGCGCCCGGTGTTCATCGAGAAGTTCCGCCACGAGGTGCCCAGCTACATGCTGCGCCACAGCGTCAAGGCCGGGATCACCGGCTGGGCCCAGGTCAACGGCTGGCGCGGCGACACCGACCTGAACAAGCGCATCGAGTGCGACCTGTACTACATCGAGAACTGGTCGTTCGGCCTGGACCTGAGGATTATCTTTCTCACCGTCTGGAAGGGTTTAATCGCTAAAAACGCTTATTAGCCGGCATGAAGAATGCGGGCTATGCCGAGTTTTCTCGCTCCTGGCCGCAGCGGATGATCTTGTCGGCCACGGCCAGCCGCGCGCCGAGGATCACGATCTGCGCGCTGAACAGCGCCACTACGGCGTAGCTGGTCAGGAACCATAGGCCCCATCGTTCTAAAAACAGCTGCGCCATGTAGATCAGCGCCATGGCGATTATCGGCGGCAGCAGCAGGGCGAAGATCGGTCTGACTTGGGCAATGAGCAGCCCCAGGATAATAGGCAGCAGCAGCATTATCAGGGTCTCGGCGCGTCTGATCGGCAGATCGCGCCTGAGGAACCGGCCGTCGAGCATGTTGTGCACGGCCTCGGCGTGCACGTACACACCGGGAGTGTTTGGGCCGTAGCTGGTGGTGAAGTTGTCGTGTCCGCCCATGGCCGAGACGCCGATCAGCACGATGCCGTCTTTGAGGCGGTAGGAGGGGATCTCTCCGGCCAATGCGCTGATGAAGTCGTAGGTCTGGATCGAAGAGGGCGGACCTGGCGGCAGCAGGAGCAAGCGTCCGGCCATGTCCACGGGCAGCTCGCGATCTCCCAGGACGATCTTCTGGACCACGCCATCCTCGGCCTGGACCACGAATTCTTCGTTGTCGCGGAATTTGCGCACGATGCTTACCGAGAACGGCGGTAGGAAATGCTGCTGCATCGAGATCGCCATCGGGACCGTACGCACCGACAGGTCGAGTCCGGCGATCACCGAGACATAGCCCTGGGAACAGGCGGACCTGACAATGCGCATGTCGCTGATGAGTGCGCGCTTGGGAGTAGGATAGACCGCCTGCGGGATATTCTCACGGTAGCCGTAGCGCCATCCATGCTCGCCGAGCACCACGCGTAGCCGCTCGGCTCGTTCCAGGTTGTTGAACGGCTCAATGAAGCCCGGGATGTCCCAACGGTATCCGAGCACAACGCATTGGGCGTTGTGAATCGCGAGGCTGAGTCGATCGGAGGAGCTCGATTCGTTATCGCGCGGAGTGGGGAAAATGATGTCCAGGGCGATCACCTTGACACCCTCGGAGGTCAGTTCCTCGATCAGCTCGGCCAGGGCAAACTTGAACTTCTCACCCAGGCCGTAGCGGCCCATTGCCCGTTCGTCGACCAGGATCACCGAGATCTTCTCCGGGCCCGGCTCCACCGGCCGACTGCGCAGGCGATAATCGAGCAGCTGCAGCTCGAACAGCTCGAAGGCGTTGGGAGCGCTGAAGTAGAACAGGACCATCGCCAGTCCGACGATCGCCCCGAGCAATAGACCTCGGCGGTTTGTCACTCGCCTCCCGTTTCCATGGGACCAGTCTCCATAATATAGGTAAAAACGCAATTTTTTACCGACATTCAACCCTGGATTATCCGCGACCGATGTGCGAAATTGACGCGGATTCGTTCTCCGAGGTGCTGATGTCCGGCCCGATCGATCGACTGCCGACTATCGCGCTGATTTGCATGGCGACCGTAGCGCTGGTGACCCTGGGCGGCTGCGCGTTTCGCAGCCCCTCGGCCGATGTGCAGGACGTCGAGCTTGACAGCGTGGGCTTCGAGCGGATCGACACCACCTTTGTGGTGCAGGTGAACAACCCCAACAGCTACGGATTGCGGGCCGATGGCCTGGACTACGAGCTGTCGGTCAACGGCCGAGGGCTGGCCGACGGCGAGCTTCGGCAGCGCATCGAGGTCGCGGCTCGGGACCGCGTGGAACTAAGGCTGCCCGTGACCTTCGACGTACCCGCGGCGCTGGCGATAATCGAGAACGACACGGATCGCGACGAGCTGCCCTACGTACTCACGGGCGGCATTACCTTCAGTACGCCGCTGGGCGACCTGCGCGTGCCGTTCAAGCGCGAGGGGGAACTGCCGTTGATCCGCCCGCCCCAGGTTCGGCTGGAGGACGTGCGGGTGCGCAAGCTCGACCTGTCCGGCGCGCGTCTGGAGCTTCGGCTGCGGATCGACAATCCGAACAACTTTGATCTGAAGATCCAGCGACTGAGCTGGAAGGTCGGCCTCGAGGGCAGTCGGCTGTTCAGCGGCCGTCGCCTCAAGGGTCGGATTATCCCGGCCAAGGGGCGGGCCGTGGTCGAACTCGAGCTCAAGGTCGGCCTGGACGAGCTGGGCCGGGCCCTGGAGCGCACCCTGCAACGCGGCGACGTACGCTACGACCTTGACCTCGATTTCAGGCTCGAGACCCCCTACGGCGAGCTGCCGTTGCACCTGGATCGTAAGGGTAAATCCGGGGTCTCGCGCTGAGTTGATATCAGACGCGGTGGGCGTATACTGAGTTTAATTAACCCTCATTAATAATGCGGGTTTTGATGTCGCTTTCCTCAGCTTATAAACCGAACCCGGATTAACTGAATCACAAGGAGGCGATAATGCGTCCGCAGTTTAACAACGAGCCGCTGACCGATTTTTCGCTGCCGGCCCAACGCGAATCATTTGCCCTGGCCCTTGAGCAACGCCGGCGCGCCTCGGCAGATTCGTTCTTTCCGTTGCGCATCGGCGGACGCCGGATTAAAACCGACCAGACGTTCTTCTCGTACAACCCCTCGCAGCCCGAGATGGTCCTGGGCGAGTTCGCCAAGGCCGGAGCAGCCGAGGCCAGCAAGGCGCTCGACGCAGCGTGGAAGGCTTTTGACAACTGGAGCAAGCTGGACGTCTCGACGCGGGCGGCGGTGCTGTTTCGCGCGGCGGGCAGGATGCGTCGCGATAAGCACTTGTTCTCGGCGCAGATGGTGCTCGAGGCGGGCAAGAGCTGGGTCGAGGCCGACGCGGACACGGCCGAGGCGATCGACTTTATCGAGTTCTACGCACAGGAGGCGCTACGGCTATCCCAGCCCCAGCCGCTGACCACGCGCGTCGACGAAATGTCCGAGCTGCACTACATTCCTTTGGGAGTAGGCGCTGTGATCCCGCCTTGGAATTTCCCCAACGCGATCCTGGTGGGCATGACCAGCGCAGCGTTGGTGATGGGTAATACGGTTGTACTTAAGCCGGCCTCGGATACTCCGGGCGTGGCCACGATGGTCTACGAGCTGTTCGAGAGCTGCGGCCTGCCCGCCGGAGCGCTGAACCTGCTTTGCGGCCCCGGCGCTTTGGCGGGCGAGGCGCTGGTCGCCGACCAGCGCACGCGCTTCATCTCGTTCACCGGTTCCAAGGCCGTGGGCCTGCGGATCAACGAGCTGGCCGCCAAGCAGGTCAAGGGGCAGCGCTGGATCAAGCGTGTGGTGGCCGAGATGGGCGGCAAGGACACGATCGTGGTCGACGAGACCGCGGACCTCGCCGACGCCGCGCGTATGACCGTGGCTGCGGCCTACGGCTTCGGCGGCCAGAAGTGCTCGGCCTGCTCGCGGGTCGTGGTCACGGAAAAGGCCTACGCCAGGTTCCGCGAGCTGCTGCTCAAGGGCGTGGCCGCGGTCAGTGTGGGCGATCCGCAGCAGGGGCCCGAGATCTACATGGGCCCGGTGATCAACCAGGCCTCGGTGAACAAGGTCGGCCGCTACATCCGCATCGGCCGCGCAGAGGGCAAGCTGATCGCCGGAGGCAAGCGGCTGCGCAGGCCGGGCTACTTTTTCGAGCCTACGGTATTCGAGCAGATCAAACCCGGCGCGCGCCTCGACCAGGAGGAGATTTTCGGCCCGGTGCTGGCGCTGATCAAGGTCAAGGACTTCGACGAGGCGATCAAACGCGCCAACGCCACGGAGTACGGCCTGACCGGCGCGGTGTTCACCATGGACCCGGAGCGTGCCCAGCTCGCCCGACGAGAGTTCTTCGTAGGCAACCTGTACATTAACCGCAAGTGCACCGGCGCGCTGGTCGGCGTCCACCCCTTCGGCGGATTCAACATGAGCGGCACGGACAGCAAGGCCGGCGGCAGGGATTACCTGCTGTTGTTTTCCCAGGCCAAGAGCGTGTCCGAGCGGCTCTACTGGTAGCGGCCGAGCACAACTACGATGAGCAAAGATCTACGAATCTACACGCCGCTGGATGACCTCGAGTTCGACCGCGGCCAAGAGGTGACCCTCGATTTCGAGGGCCGGCCGTTGCGAGGATTTACGCGCGAGCCCGTGGCCGTGGCGCTGTTCGCAGCGGGCCAGCCGCTGCTGGCGCGCAGCCTCAAGTACCACCGTCCGCGCGGCATGTTCTGCGTGCGCGGGGTCTGCGCCTCATGCGTGATGCGCATCGACGGTGTGCCCGGCGTGCGCTCGTGCCAGGTGCTGTGCCGCGAGGGCATGCGCGTCGAACGCCAGGGCGGACTGTCCTCGACCCAAAACGACCTGATGTCCGCCGCGGACCTGCTGCTCTCCGAGCGCTTCGAGTACCACGGCCTGCTGACCCGACCGCGGGCGCTGAACAAGGCGATGCAGTCGATGGTGAGGCGTTTCGTCTCGTCGCAGCGGTTGCCCGACGGCGAGCGCCGACCGCGCGGGATCAAGACCCTCGAGGCCGACGTGGCGATAATCGGCGCGGGACCGGCCGGTCTCAGCGCGGCCCTGGCCGCCCAGGGCGCGGGCGCCGAGGTGCTGCTGGTCGAGTCCGAGCCGCGGGTGGGCGGCAGGTTGGTCCACGACGTGGACGTGCAACCGGCGTTCAGCAACGACTTCGCGGGGCAGCGCGGATTCGAGGTGGCGCACGGCGCACGCAAGATCCTCGAACAAAACGGCGCGCGCATTTTGTGCGACACCACGGCGGTTGGATTCTACGCCGAGGGGCTGATCGGCCTGGCCGGGCCCGAGGGGCTGAGCACCTTGCATGCCGACAAGCTGATTTTCGCCACCGGCGCCTACGACCAGAATCGGACCTTCCCGGGCAACGACCTGCTTGGCGTATTCTCCGCCGCCGGAGTGGCGCGGCTGATCAATCTCTACGGGATCTGCCCGGCGGTGCGCTGTTATATCTACGGCTCGGACGACACCGCGCTGTCGCTGGCGCTACGCCTGCTCAAGATCGGCGTGCGCGTGATGGGTGTGGTCGAGCCCGGCGAGACGATCACGGGCAGCCGCGAGGTTGCGCTGACGGTCCAGGATCACGGCGTGCCGCTGTTCCTCAACTACGGCCTGGAGTCGGCCCGCGGCAGGCTCAAACTCAAGGCGGCGAACTTCGTGCCCCACGGCCCGGGCGGCGAGTCGCTCTACAATCGGGTCGACATGCTGGCCGTGTCCCAGACGCCGGCACCGGCGTTCGAGATCGCGGCAATGGCCGGGGCCGCGGTGAAATACGATCGGGCGGCCGGAGGCTTTGCAGTCCAAGTCGATTCCACGGGGGCCACCAGCGTCGAGGGCTGCTATGCCTGCGGCCAGGTCGTGGGCCTGCACCGCATGGACCAGATCGTCGATAGTGCCCGGCGCGCGGGCCTGGCCGCTGCCGGAGGCTGAGATGTCCAAGACCATTGTCTGCCGCTGCGAGGACGTGACCCAGGCCCAGATCGAACAAGCGATCAAGGACGGCATGCGCGACATCGAGTCGCTCAAGCGCTACTTGGCGATCGGCACCGGCCCCTGTCAGGGCAAGAACTGCCTGGTGATCGTGGCGCGGATGCTCGAGCAGGCCGGGGTGCCGTGCGAGCAGATTCAGCCGATCACGCCGCGACCGCCGCTGATCCCCACGCCGCTCGATTTCTTCATCGGGCAAGACGACGAGGCCGATGGCGGCTGATCCGCGCTTCAATACCGGGAGGTATGGCAGATGCCCCGCATAGTCTCACCTAAACCGGGCATGCCCGCGCCCCACGGCACGCAGCTGCATTGCAAGGGTTGGGCCCAGGAGGCGGCCTTGCGGATGCTGATCAACAACCTCGACGCGGACGTGGCCGAGAAGCCCGAGGAACTCGTGGTCTACGGCGGACGGGGCAAAGCGGCGCGCAACATCGAGGCCTATCACGCCATTGTCGAGGCGCTGCAGGACCTGGAGGACGACGAGACCTTACTAGTGCAATCGGGCAAGGCGGTGGGGATCGTGCGCACCCACCAGGACGCGCCGCGGGTCTTGATCGCCAACTCCAACCTGGTCGGCGCCTGGGCCAATTGGGAACACTTCCGCGAGCTCGAGCGCAAGGGCCTGATGATGTACGGCCAGATGACCGCGGGCTCGTGGATCTACATCGGCACCCAGGGGATCGTCCAGGGGACCTACGAGACGTTCGCCGCGGCCGCGCGTAAACATTTCGACTCGGACCTCAGCGGGCGGCTGGTGCTCTCGGCGGGCCTGGGCGGCATGGGCGGCGCTCAGCCGTTGGCCGCCACGCTCAACGGCGCGGCGTTCCTCGGCGTGGAGGTCGATCGCGAACGGATCGCGCGGCGGATCCAGACCGGGTACTGCGACATGCTGGTCGAGGATCTCGACCGGGCGCTGGAGTTGGTGCTCGAGGCCAAGGCGCAGGGCCGCGCGCTGTCGGTCGGGCTGCTGGGCAACGCGGCCGACGTCTACCCCCAGATCGCACGGCGCGGGATAGTACCCGACCTGGTGACCGATCAGACCAGCGCCCACGACGCGTTGGAGGGGTACGTGCCCAACCAACTGCCCTACGGCGAGGCGCTCGCGTTACGCCGTAGCGACCCCGAGCGCTATCAGCGGTTGGCCTACGAGGCGATCGTCGTCCAGGTGCAAGCGATGTTGGCGATGCTCGATAGCGGCTCGCACGTGTTCGACTACGGCAACGCGATCCGCGCCCAGGCCGCCAAACAAGGGCTCGAACGCGCCTTCGACTTTCCGGGATTCGTGCCGGCCTACATCAGGCCGCTGTTCTGCGAGGGCAAGGGTCCGTTTCGCTGGGCCGCGCTCTCGGGCGACCCCGAGGACATCCGCGCCACGGACCGCGCGTTGCTCGAGGCGTTTCCCGAGGATCAAACCCTGCGGCGCTGGCTCGAGCTGGCCAACGAGAAAGTTCGTTTCCAGGGGCTGCCCTCGCGCATCTGCTGGCTGGGGTACGGAGCCCGGGCCCGGGCCGGAGAGATTTTCAATCGGCTCGTGGCCTCCGGCGAGGTCAAGGCGCCGCTGGTGATCGGCCGCGATCATCTCGACTGCGGTTCCGTGGCCAGCCCGTACCGCGAGACCGAGGCGATGCGCGACGGTTCGGACGCGATCGCCGACTGGCCGATCCTCAACGCGTTGACCAACACCGCCTGCGGAGCGTCGTGGGTCAGCTTCCACCACGGCGGCGGCGTGGGCATCGGACTGAGCCTGCACGCCGGAATGGTGATCGTGGCCGACGGCAGCGAGGCCGCGGGGCGCAGACTGCAACGCGTGTTGACCGCCGACCCGGCCACGGGCGTGATGCGTCATGCGGATGCGGGCTACGAGTTGGCCAAACAGACCGCTCGCGAACGCGGCGTCAAACTCGGCTGAAGAGGGGTTAAATTGAGATCTACCTTATTGTTCATATTGACGCTGCTGGTCGCGCTGACCGCGTGGCCGGCCGCGGCCGAGGATGCCGGCCCCGAGGCGCAGGGCGCGTTGCTGCCGCCGGGGATCGGCACCCTCGATCTGGGGATGCTTGAGTCGGCGTTTCTGTCCTCCAATCCGCTGGCCTACAAGGACGGCAACCGGGTCGGCGACGAGGCCAAGATCTGCGACACGATTTACAGCATCGACCTGCGCCACGAGCTGTGGGGCTCGCCGCGCGTGGGCTTTGCCCACAACAGGTTGAACTACGTCGGCCTGTTCAGCCTTGCGGGACATGGCACGCGCGCGCAGTACTCCGAGCTGTTTCACGAGACCAGCAGACGTCTGGGCCAACCGGCGATGGCCAACGGCGATCCATCGACCGCCGAACAGGCCGCGATCTGGAGCGTTCCGGGACGACTGGTGATTCTCACTTACTTTAACGACAAGGGCAGCGAATCGGTGGCCTATCTGGTAACCCCTTGATCGGCTGAGCCGGACTGCTCCGCAAAACACTGTTTAGTTAAAGGTAAATCAGGAGCCGCAGCGGGAACTTTATCTGTCATCCAGTTGCAAATTGACAAGGTTGGCGGCCTCTGGTAATTTTCCCCAAAGTGATGGATACAAACAAGCAGCCTGTAACCCCCTTGGAATTCAAAGGAAAGTTTGAGGACCTGCATCCGGTTCGACTGCTGTATTCACTTTTCAAGGCCAATAAAAGCGGACTGCTGATCGCCGAGCACAACAATCGGGAATTGGCCGTGCCGATCAAGGACGGCATGCCCGCCTTTGATCCGCTGGCTTACATGGACCAGTTCGAAGTGGCGCGCGTGCTGATCGATCTGGGCAAGCTCAGCGCCCAGGACGCCAATCTCAAACGCAGTTGGGCCGCATCGCGCAAGATGAGCCTGCGCGAGGCGCTGATCGACTCCTCGTTGACAACGGCCGACGAGTGGGAGCGTGCGGCCCGCGAGAGCTTTGATCGTAACATTGAGGAGATATTCAGCTTTACGCACGGAAAATATCGATTCCGCGAGTTGGAGATCAACGCCGTACCGAATAAAAACCGGTTCCCCGAGTTGATCTACCGTGGTGTGCAAAACTACTCCACCACGTTCATCCAGCGGCGCCTTGCGCGGCGTTGGAGCAAGCCCTTAATGCTCAACCGACGTTCGATCTTTTCCATGGACTTGCTGCCCGTGAGCGATACGGACCGGCCGATCCTACAGATGGTCAACCGCGGGATGAGCCCGGAGCAGATCGTCGAATCGACCAAGATCAGCTTTTCGCAGACCCTGCATCTGCTGTTCACCGCCCTGAGCCTGGAGATAATCAAGTTCAGGGTCAGCGACGAAGAGCGGACGTCCAAGAAGAGCAAGAAGGTCAGCCGACGCAAATCCAAGGGTACTTACGGCTACGTCAGCCCGGCACTGGAACGCGCGTTACACGATGCCCAATCCAGCGTGGAGCGCATCCATGAGGAGGCGCATCTCGCCGCGCAGCTGGGATCCATCGAGTACGAGTCGGCCGCGGCCGCCAAGCCGGAGAAGTCCGCTCCCGCGCCGGAACCCGATCTGGATGAGGAGCCGCTGTTCGAGGTCGACGTCGAGCAACAGCCCGAGGAGCCCGTGGCCCAGGTCGAGCCCGACGAGGAAAGTCTCGAGGAGGCCCAGATCGAGCCCGACGTGGACGAGGCGCCCGCGCTCGAGGAACCGGCCCAGGGCGCGGAGGATCCGTTCTCTTTTCTCGAGGAGGAGCAGGACACGCTACTGGATCAGGTCGAGGAGGAAGTGCAGGAGGCTCCCGCAGATCTGGAGTTCACCCAGGAGGACACCCCCGAGGACATCTTCGCCATCGGCATGAGCTATCTGGATCAGGAGTCCTACGACTATGCCCACATCGCCCTGCAGGAGGCCGTCGACCGCGGCCTGAAGACCGCCGAGAGCTACGCCCAACTGGGTTGGGCCATCTACCGCAGCGCCGAGGGGGAAGAGGCCTTTGCCCAAGCCACCGAGCTGATGCGGCAGGGGATCGCGGTCGACACCAGCAATTTTCTGCCCTACCTGATCCTCGGACGGATCTATAAAAACGAGGGCGACGTTCCGATGGCCGAGCTGTATTTCATCAAGTCCTTGGAGCTCAACCGCGACTGTGCCGAGGCCAGGGAGGCGGTTCGCGCCCAGCACCAGACATGAGCCGCAAGACCCCCCTCGATCCATTCCACGGTCGGATTGCGTTGATACATTCTTGATACGCCGGGAACGGCAGTGATACACTTGAATCGATCCTCTGGGGTATACGGCCGTTTGGATTGTGAACGACCGGGGCCGGGGAGTATATCGCGGTGAAAACGCTTGTTGTGCGCGTCAAGGGCCATAGTACGATTCGTTGGGCCCCAGCCCTTGTGGCCCTGGTGTTCCTGTGGGGAGCGGCGCCGGCCTTCGCCGCCACCGGCGGTCCGGATACATTTGGTTATACCTGGTCCGACGAGTGCGCCTACGAATGGACCGACACCAGCTTGGCCACCGAGGTCGAGTTGCCGGACGACGGCTACGAGGGCCCGTTGCCGATGGGTTTCAGCTTTCTGTTTTACGCCGAGCTCTACCAGCAGTTCTACATCGGCAGCAACGGTATAATCAGCTTCGAACAGGGAGTGAACACCGAGTTCAACCAGTGCCCGCTGCCCAACGCCGCCGAGCCCAACAACCTGATCGCCGCGGTGTGGGACGACCTCGATCCCTCGTCCGCCGGCAAAGTCAGCTATGAGGTCATGGGCGAGGATCCGGGACGCAAGCTGATCATCAGCTACGAGGACGTCCCGTTCTACGGCACTTCGGACTTGGTCTCAGTGCAGCTGATCCTCTATGAACCGGGCAACCGCATCAGAATTCAAGTCCAGACCACCGGCGGCGCCCAGGGCGCCGCGTCGACCACGGGTATCGAGGGCCCGCAGGGCGTCTCCGGGCTGAGCTATGCGTGCAACAGCGCAGGGTCGATTCCCGATTCGACCTGCGTCGAGTTCTCCTACCCCTCGTCGATCTCGGTGCTGCCCGACCTGTTCCACGGCAACGCCCGCTCGGGCCAGACCGTGAGCTACGATGTGCGGTTGCAGAACCTGACCGGCGTAGCCGAGGACTTCGAGCTGAGCTTCGATGGCGCGGATTGGCCGACCAGCGTTGACAGCGAGCAGGTCCAGCTGCCCGAAGGCGAGCAGCGCACCGTGACGATCGAGGTCCAGATCCCCGCTGACGCGTTGCTCTGGTCGCTGGACAAGTCGACATTGCAGGTGCAGGGCCTCAACTCGGGTCAGTCGGCCCAGGCCGAGGTCGTGACGATCTTCTCGGACCAGTGGGTCGACGCATCGTCGCTGCTGCGCCCGCGCCAGGATCACTGCGTGGCCGCGGTGGACGACAAACTCTACGTCATCGGCCACAACTCGTTTGTCAGTGGAGTCGAGGGCACGGTCGAGGTGCTGAGCCTCGAGCGTCGGGGCTCGTGGTCTTCCGGGCCGGAGATGCCGGTTCCAGTGGCATTGGCCGACGCGGCGGTGATCGAGGGCCGAATCATGATTCCCGGTGGGTTCGATGGCGAGGGATTGCTGCCCACGCTGTTCGTGTTCGATACCGCTGACGACGATTGGAGCGAGTCGACGCCCGCGCCGGCCGCGCGCTATGCCTACGAGGCTGTAGTCGACGGCGGCCTGCTGTACATGATCGGCGGCAGGGGGTTGGATCGCACGAGTACCGACACGCTGTTCTCCTACGATCCCGAGCGCGACGTGTGGTCGGCCCTGGCGTCGATGAACGTGCCGCGCGCCTTCCACTATGCCTGGGCCCGCGACGGCCTGATCTACGTGGCGGGCGGTTTGGACACATCGGAGACCATGCTCAGTTCCAGCGAGGTCTACGATGTCGACGCCGACGCTTGGTTCGACTTGGAGATGGCCGATCTGCCCCAGCCGTTGTGGGGCGGCGGAAGCGTGGTGCAGAACGGGCAGCTGCTGCTGATCGGCGGCATGAATTTCGAAGGCCCCACCGGCTCCGCGCTGACCTACGACTCGATCGAGAATCTCTGGATCGAGATCCCCGGCCTGGAGACGCCGCGGTTTCGTTTCGACGCGGCGCTGCTCGGCGATTGGATCTTCGCGCCGGGCGGAATGGTCGATTCCTCGGGCACGCCAACCGACGTGGTCGAGGCGGTTGCTCTAACCGGCGACGATGATGACGACGACGAGCCTCACAGCGAGGACGCGTGGGACGACAGCTCAGGCGACGACGACGATGATGACCACTGCGGATGCGGGTGTTGAGCCGGCCACTGATCCTGATCGATAACTACGATTCGTTTAGCTTTAACTTGGTCCAGGCGTTTGGCGCCATGGGTGCGCGGGTCGTTGTTTTCCGCAACGACCGGATCACGGTCGGCAAAGTCCTCGACCTCGATCCGTCGCGGATCGTGATCTCCCCCGGACCGGGTCGACCGCAAGGCGCCGGAATCAGCATGCCGCTGATCGAGGCTGCGGCCGGACGCGTTCCGCTGCTCGGCGTCTGTTTGGGCCATCAATGCCTGGCGCAGCTCTACGGCGGCACAATCGTCCACGCGCCGCGGATGGTCCACGGCAAGACGGTCAGGATCGAGCATTGCGGCAAGGGGTTGTTCGATGGCCTTGATCAAAATTTTACGGCCGGCTGCTACAACAGCCTTATGGTCCGGGACGCCGAGCTACCCGCCGAACTGGAGGTGAGCGCGCGTTGCGCCGATGACACGCGTTCAATCATGGGCCTGCGACACCTGGAGCACCCGCTGTTCGGCGTGCAGTTTCATCCGGAGAGCTTCCTCACCGAAGACGGCGGTCGGTTGTTGCGCAACTTCCTGGAGGGTTGCTGGTGAGTCCTCGGATCGATGCGCTGCTCAGAGGCGTTTTCAGCGCTGGGTTGGCAATCCACGAGGTGGGGCTGATGCTCGAACCGGAGGAGGCCTTCGGCCGCATCTGCCGTCGGCCGGGCAGCTTCTTTCTCGACTCGTCACTCAGCGCCGGCCCGCACTCGGGGCTGAGCTTCATTGGTTGCGATCCCGCGGCGCTGCTGACTGCCGACGGCTCGGGCGCGCGACTGCACAACGATAGCGGCATCCTGGCGCAAAGCGACAATCCGTTCGAGCTGCTGCGCGCGCTCACGCGTCGCTTCGACGCCCAGCGGGTCTCCGACCAGATTCCGTTCTGCGGCGGGTTGGTCGGCTATCTGGGGTACGAATTGGGCGGATGGATCGAGAGGCTGCCGCTGACCCGCATGGACGACATGGCGGTCCCCTGGATGTGTCTGGGGCTCTATCCCGAGGTGCTGGCCGTGGACCACGACAGCGGACACTGGCACTTGGTCGGACCGGGGGCCGACCCGCAACACTCGACGCTGCTCGAACGGGTCGTGGGCGGCCGCTCGTCGTTGCCCGATCCGGCCTTGCCCCGGCTGGCCGCTGATCGTCCGCACGTCTTGTGGAACTTCACCCAGGAACAGTACCTCGACGCCGTGGCCGCGGCGCTGCACTACATCCGCGAGGGGGAGATCTACCAGGTCAACATCTCGCAACGGCTCGAGGCGCCGCTGCTCGAGCACCCCTGGCATGTCTACTCCCGGCTGCGCCGCATCAATCCCGCGCCGTTTTCGTGCTATTTGAACATGCCCGATGCGGTGATCTGCAGCTCGAGCCCCGAGCGTTTTCTCAAGGTCGACGGCCGTCAAGTGCAGACCAGGCCGATCAAGGGCACGCGCCCCCGCGGCTCCGATCCGCTGTCGGACGAGCTGCTACGCGACGAGCTGGCGGCCAGCGCCAAGGACCGCGCCGAGCTGGCGATGATCGTCGATCTGGAGCGCAACGACCTGGGACGGGTTTGCGAGTACGGCTCGGTGCGCGTGGTCGAGCACGCGGCGATCGAGGAATACGCCACGGTGTTTCACTCGGTTTCGACCGTCGAGGGCACCCTGCGCCCTGACGTTGATCTGGTCGACCTGCTGCTTGCCACGTTCCCCGGCGGCTCGATCAGCGGCGCGCCCAAGATCCGCGCGATGCAGATTATCGACGAGCTCGAGCCGACACTGCGCGGCCCCTACACCGGCTCGATCGGCTACCTCGGGTTCGACGGCCGCGCGGATTTGAACATCGCCATTCGCACGATGGTGATTGCCGACGACAAGATCTATGCCCAGGTCGGCGGCGCGATTGTCGCCGACTCCGAGCCCCAGGCCGAGTTCGACGAGACGTTGGACAAGGCTGCGGCCTTGATCCAGACCATCGAGCGCGTCGGTCGGTGAGCGGAGCGCAGCGCGTGGTGTTTCTCGACGGGCAGTTCCTGCCCGCGGCCTGGGCGAGGGTGCGGGCCGACGACCGCGGACTGCTGTTCGGCGACGGGCTGTTCGAGACCTTCTGCGCTTTTAACCAGCGGGTCTATTTGCTCGAACGGCACATTCGACGCCTGCGCGACAGCGCCGCGGCCCTGGGCATCGCCTTTCCGGCCTACCTGGATTCGGCGGACGAGCTGGTGGCACAGCTGTGCC
>JAVCCG010000071.1 GCA_030765605.1 Candidatus Alcyoniella australis | reverse complement strand
GCAGGCTATTGTAACTGTTGCTTTAGAAGCCATTATAATTGCTCCCTGTTCGATTTGGAGAGTGGGATAACACTATGTGCCGATCTGTGTTGTATCGCCAAAACCGTGAATCTGCCATTCCCCAACCATGTAATTTTCCGTCCGCTTTCTTGCTGTGTGGTCACGATATAAAGCAAAAATCCTGGGCCTAACAAGGTGTCCCTGGGACCCGCCAATTCCGAGAAAGAAGTTACAATCCAATTTGGAATCAAACTTATTGTATTTCACCCGCAGCAGCCCGAGTCGTCGTCGTCATCATCGTCGTCGCTTCCGCTGTCGTCATCATCATCGTCATCGACATCGCCATTATCCGGCGGCGTGTAGTAATCGTAACGCGCCTTCCAAACGATATTGCCGTCGCTGTCGTATTTGATGGTTAGCATGTCGCAAGTAGAGTTGTCAGAACCCAGGCAGGACGTACCAACCATATAGACGTTTTCCTCATCATCAATGTCTATCCCTTCGGGTTTATCGCGGAAACCGTTTTCATCGTAGCTCACAGACCATATCAGGTTGCCTCCCACCTCGTACTTGAGAAGTAATACATTTTTGTTATCATTGATTTCTGCGTAGCAACCCCCCGCAACATAAATATATCCAGGACTGCCACAAGCTATTAAAAGCGCTCCCTCATAGCGATCTTCGCCATTTACTTCTGTTTTGTACTCATCGCTCCACAACAACAACCCGTCGTCACTATACTTGGCTATAATGATATCGCTATCCGTGGCGCTTCTTTCGTCGTAGGTGGAGCCACATAGATACAGGCCGTCTCCTTCGCAATAGGTCATGCCAAAGAAACCGTTGTTCACATAGCGTCCGTTGTAAGTCTTTTCCCATTGCAAGTTGCCTGCAGCATCGATTTTGCGTACCACTGCCACGTCTTGGGGCCACAATTGCCCTGCGTCATAGATATTGCCAGCGTTATCAAGGACATTGCAGTATAATGCATCCGAGTTTAACAATGTAGACTTCCATTCTACTTCGCCCGATTCATCAAGCTTGATCGTTGTAGCATTGAATTCGTAATCCGTCATGTTGGTCTTGCCGGTTACATAGATCGCACCAGAGTTGTCCACACTTATATCGTACGGGTAATTATAGTCACTGACACCGCTTACTCTTTTCGACCATAAGGCTGCGCCATTCACGTCGTATTTGACAATGAGGAAATCTTCTTCCCTGTACCACTGATCCGGCTCGAGATTGGTGCTTCCGGCACATATAATGTTTCCTTCAGCATCAACTGCGCATTGTCTCGCCCCCGTATGGGGGAGATCACGGAATGCTCCCTGAGCAAGTATGTTCCCATCGGGATCGTATTTAATGAATCCCATATCGCCCATGACCCTGACGACAATATCTCCGAACGGGTCGAACATAACATCCGAGCGGAAATTGGCCCGACGATTGATAACTGTATCTTCCCAAAGAAGACGACCTTGGCTGTCATACTTCAGCGTGTTGACAAGATAGTGATAATTGCCGGTAGTGGTTATGCCAGTGGCATATACATTCTGCTCCGCATCCACAGCAATCCCACTACCCTCATCCCTGTATGCCTGGACAGCAGAAATATGAGCACACAAGATAAATACAAAAGAGTATAGCAGTACTGAATATCGTGAGAGCTTTGTGTAAGCGGAAATCGCTTTACTGATATTCATCATTTTTTCGGCCAAAAACGGCCGTCCTTGTAATATAGAAGGGTTTTCGGTTTAGCCTTTATTATATAATGCTCAAGACGCTGCCCTGCGGCGATTTGCCTTGCGATTGGTTCCAGGCGTTTTGTTCTGGGACCAAGGACGGGCTCATAGCCGGTCAAGCGGGGCCTTGCGCCGATCATTGCCCCGGTATCGCCAAAGCCGTCAAGTAATACACTATTCATTTTCGGGAAGCACCTCGCCACTTGGGCAGGATTAGATTTATCGCACAATGCCCACTCCCCTCTACCTGTGTACCTATAAATTCCCTCATTCCCGGATTCGCCAAACCAATTTTGTCTATCCGTACTCCAGATAATACTATTCTGAGGCCATTCTGTTGGATTATCTTCATTTTCTATTTTATTGCCGGTAGATGGCAATTCATAATCTGGCCGATATACGCCCCTACCTACAGGCTCAACTCCCACACCTTGATTGCCGCCAAGAGATAAAAAGTAATTGACTTTTTCAGAGGGATCAAACTTTGTTTCCCGCCAATCATCAATCCCCTTGGGCCCACCGAGTTCGGCGTAGGATACAGTAGTCGGATCGATGAAGCGCGTCTTACTCTTAAAATATTCCCTGAGAGGCTCGGTCCAAACACAATCCGGGTCGTAGAGCCCACCGGACGCCTTGTTTATCACATGGGATGCGTACTCCGAGCACCATTTATTGGGCTCGTCTAATGAATCGTTCCAGCTTGTGTATTTTGGATCCCAGGATTGGTATAAATCGTCCACCATCACGCTCAGAATCGGATTGATCGGAAGATAACTCGGAGGGACTGAGCCCCCGGAGTATGGAGAATAATCAAGGGACACCATACCTATTAATCAGCCATTTTGGCATGAGTTCGGGGTACACCATACTTAATTTGAACTTGATAGTCCTTGTCGCAGAAAAAGGTCGGCAAGCTGCGACTGCCCCGCTGGGTCACGTGATGCGGGAGTGCTTCAGCAATAATCCGAGCTATTCTCTGCATGCGCTTAATATATAGCTACGCCAGTTGGACGTCAATAAAAAAAGGGCCGGGACACTGCCCCGGCCCTGGATTATTTTGTAGCGAATTGGCTCTAACCCGCATTTCTCACGAGGGGTCTACTGCGGCGCACAATCTGCTCGCAATAACAGCGTCATTCTCGCCGATCCGTGCTCGACGTACCGCAGCGGGTACGCCTGCGCAGACGGCTATGAGCCGCCTCAAATCTCGCATATCGCGATGGTCATTGGGCTACGAACCGCCCCCGCACCGTAGAACCTTCAGCTAGGAGTAGCTTCCTAGTTCTTGCGGCATCTTGCACGCCTCGCTACGAACCCTCGTGAGAAATGCGGGCTATTTGCTCGGCGGCAGGGTGCAGCAGGAGTACGGCGCGATTACGCTCGCGGTTGATCGCGTGGAGCTGTTGTAGGGCGGCGAAAGATCAGGGAGTCGCAGGGTCGCCGATCTGTTCGATAACGAAGTAGTACGACCGGATGGTCTGTTGGGCCGCGTCGGACCAGTTCATCCCCTGACCGTGTCCGGCCTGGCGCTGGAGCCAGAAAAGGATCGGACCGCGCGCATTGCCCGAGGCCTGCAACGCTGCCGCGAACTTGGCCGAGTGCATCCAGTGCACGCGGGTGTCCGATTCCGCCGTCAAGATCAACGAGGGCGGATAGGCCACTTTGGGCAGAACTTGGTGATAGGGCGAGTAGGCCCAGATGTACCCGGTCTGGCCCGGCTCGTCGGCTGAGCCGTACTCGGGCACCCACAGCTCGCCGGGCGGGAAGCGATGGTAGCGCACCATGTCGTAGAGCCCGACCTGTCCCACGGCGCAGCCGAACAGGTACGGCGCGCGGGTGATCATCGCACCGACCAGCAGGCCGCCGTTGGACCCGCCGCGGATCGCCAGCCGTTCGGGATTGGTGTAGCCCTGGCGAATCAGGTAGCGCATGGCGTACTGAAAGTCCTCGAAGACCTGGAACTTGCGCTCGCGCATCCCAGCCTGGTGCCAGACCTCGCCCAGCTCGCCGCCGCCGCGGATGTTGGCCACGGCGTAGACGCCGCCGCGCTCGATCCAAAACAGGTTGGTGCGCGAGAAGTACGGCCCAAGAGAAATGCCGAATCCGCCGTAGCCGTAGAGGATCGTCGGGCAATCGCCGTTAAGTTCGATCCCTCGCTTGTGAACGATGAACATCGGCACCAACGTGCCGTCGTAGGAGGGGTACTCCACGTAGCGTACGACAAAGTTCGATGGATCGAACGAGCCGCCGGTTGAGGTCAACACCAGCGGTTCGGCGCGTAGCTCGACCATCGGGTCGGCGCGGAACAGGCTCTGCGGGTAGAGAAACGACGAGTAGCTGAACACCAGCTCCGATGAGCCGCGCTGGACCGCCAGTCTGCTGACGCTGCCCGGCGCGGGCAGCTCGATGGTTCCAAGCTCAATACCCTGCAGATTGAAGACCCGCATTTGCGAGACCGCGTTTTCCAGGTAGAGCGCGACGATCCGCTCGCCGGCGATCGCCAGATCTTCCAGCGGATAATCCCGCTGCTCTATCAGGTCGGTCCATTTGGCTTGATCCGGATCGCGCGGGTCGATCAGCACCAGCCGGCGGTTGGGCGCGTCGAGTGTCGTCAGCGCCAGAATTTTGGAGCCCAGCATCTCCAGCGCCCAGACCTGAGCGTCGAGCCCCTCAACGATCGGCACGATCTCGCCAATGGAGCGTTCCAGTATGTAGGCGTCGTTGGAGGTTGTGCCGGTCTCGACGTTGATTAGCAGATAGCGGTCGTCCTCGCTGATCCGCAGGTCCGGCCAGTCGGTTTTCGCGCGGTCATCGCCGAATATGTAGCGGTCCTGATTCGGGTCGGAGCCCAGTTCGTGAAAGTAGACGTGGCGGTTGTACTGGGTGCCGTCGGGGTAGAGC
This sequence comes from Candidatus Alcyoniella australis, assembly GCA_030765605.1. NCBI lineage: Bacteria > Candidatus Lernaellota > Candidatus Lernaellaia > Candidatus Lernaellales > Candidatus Alcyoniellaceae > Candidatus Alcyoniella > Candidatus Alcyoniella australis. Next base: position 3,488 of record JAVCCG010000071.1, on the reverse strand, counting down.
GTGTAGTAAAAGCCGCTCTGGTTGGAGAGCCAGGCAATGGAGCAATGGCGCGTGTGGCCGATGGTGTCCGCCAAGGTCTCTCCCGAGACCGTGTCGAGCAGGTAGAGCGTGCTGTTCTCGTCACCGTCTTTGGAGAGGCCGTAGGCCAGGTAGCTGCCGCCGGGCGATGGATAGTACCAGTCCAGCGCGGTCTTGCCCGTGGCGTCGATCAAGATTGGATCGAGGAGTACGCGCTCAATGTTGTCACTGCGCATGTAGAGCTTGGGCTGCTCGTCACCTGTCTCGAGCTTGAGGTAGAACAGCTTGCCGCCGGCCAACTCCGGCTCGACCGAGTAGCCGATGCCGTAAAGCTCGCTCACGCGCTGGGCCACGCCCGGCGTTGCAACCGACTCCAAATAGGCTGTTGTGCGCAGGTTCTGGGAGTCGATCCAGGCTGCGGCCGCCTGCTCGTCCTCTAAAAACCGATAGGGGTCCGCAACCTGATAGCCGTTGATGGTCTCGACCAGCGGCTGAGGCTTGATCACCATTGGTGCTCTGAGCGTGGGAGCGGTTGGGCCGAGCGTCGGAGGATTGTGAGCGCAGCCGCAACACAGGATCGCGGCGAGTACGGCAAACACAACTGTGCGAGAAATATTGTTCATTGTAATTCTCCCTCGGGTCTGATCACGCGAGAGGTTATCGGTGATAGATCAGCAGATGATCCATCCGGCCCGACCCGGACTGGTCCGGTCCGATGAAAGCGGCAAAGCTCTGCAAATCGCCGCCGGATTCACGATGGTTGACCCAGCTTACATCGCGGCACTCTCCGGGATGACCGTTGACAAATACGCTGTATGTCTGGCGGTCGATGTCGGCCACGATCCGCAGGTTGATCCAGGTTCCCGGGGTGAACGAGCCGCAGGCCAGCATCCGTTCCTTGGAGTCCTGGGTCAGCACTTCCTCGCCGTTGAGCAAGGCGTATGCGTGGTTGGACGATCCGCTGCCGATCAACACGAATCCCAGGTTCTCGCCCTGTTCGAGCAAAACGTCGAACGCTGCGGTCAGCGTGCCGTGCTTAAGCGGTCCCGAGGGAAGGGCGGCGGCCACGGTGATGTCCGAGGGAGCATCGGCGCGCAGAGAAAAGGATTTTCCCATTCCCTGGCCGCGGCTGAAAATCTGGGCCACGCCGTTGTCGCCGACGTTGTAGATATCCCAAGGGTCGCCCGGCGGCTTGCCCGACTCGTGGCCATCCCAGTTTTCAGTGAACAGCAGCTCGCCCGGATCGTTGCGACCGTCGAAGACAAAACCGCCCAGCAACAGCCCCAAGCTAAAGATCGCCGCGCACAACACAAACAACAGCAGCAGCGACTTCCAAGAGCTCCTGAACTTCTCGGCAATGTATACTTTCAGAGTTGTGTAAAACATCGGACGGAAAATCTAACCCGAAGACAAACAGATTGTCCATCCCGCGCCCATCTTGTATCGAGCTTTGGTGCCGGTGAAAATGAGCGGGCATAAGTTGAACCGTTGCGTGGAGAGCCGATGGATCGCATACCGGAAGACGAGATTATGGACGATTGGGAGCAGGCCCGGGCCTATGCCCAGGCTGACTTCAGCGACGCCAACAGCCTGTTTGTCGAACTGCTGATCGACAAATTCCCACTGTTCCAAAACGGACGGGTGGTTGACCTGGGCTGCGGTCCGGCCGATGTGCTGATCAGGCTTTGCGCGGCTCTGCCCGCAGTGCGCGCACTGGGTGTGGACGGCTCGCAGGCAATGATCGAGCTGGCGCAACGTGCGGTCGCAAAGGCAGAACTGCAAGATCGGATCGAGCTGATCTGCGCCGACGCACTGGGGCTGTCCGAGCTGCACGGTAAGCTCGACGCGGTGTTGAGCAACAGCCTGCTGCATCACCTGCCGGACCCGATTGCGTTCTGGCGTCAATGCTCCAACCTGGCGCGTCCCCAAGCGCCGCTGCTGGTAATGGACCTGATCCGTCCACAAAGTCCGGACGCGGCGCGACAGATCGTCGAGCGTTGCGCTGCGCACGACCCCGAGATTTTACAGCGCGATTTCTACAACTCGCTGCTGGCCGCCTACACTATCGACGAGGTGCGAGGTCAGCTCGCGGATGCGGGCCTGGAGCACGTCGAGGTCGCAAAAGTTAGCGACCGACACCTGGCCGCCTGGCGAGTGGCTTAGAGTCACAGCATGGCGTAGTTCGTTCGATTCGTGCGTTAATTTAATAAGTTGCTTTGAAGTTTAGGTATGTAATAAATTAACTCGTATAACAAAAAACATGAGGGATCGATGCGAGCCATACGAGTATCTCTGGCTGTTCTGGCAACGATCTTAATTACTTTTGTGGCGACTTGCCGCCTGGACGAACAATCGATCGGCGATACGGCACAAAACGCCGGGGTGCTGAAGCGAGTAGATATAGGGGATGGTCCCGGCCTGCAATCGGCTGATGATCGTTCGCTGCTGATACTTGGATCGGGTCTGTCCGCAAATCCGGATTGGAGCATCGAGTCCAACCAGGAATACGCCCATTTGGGCTGTAGTGTCTCAACGGCCGGCGACGTGAACGGGGATAATTACGACGATGTGATCGTCGGAGCCTACTACTATTCCAACGGTCAGAATCATGAGGGTCGAGCCTACGTGTTTCATGGTTCTTCCGACGGTTTATCGTTGGATGCCGATTGGATAGTTGAGCCAAATGTAGCGGCTGTTAAATTGGGTTTTAGCGTCTCATCGGCCGGAGATGTGAACGGCGACGGGTACGACGAAGTGATTATCGGAGCACCCTTTTCCAGCTGGGGACACGAGGAAGAGGGGCGCGTGTATCTGTATTACGGCTCAGCCGCCGGGCTGTCGGCCCAGGCTGATTGGACATACGAATCGGACACGGAATATGCGCAATTGGGCAACAGCGTGGCCTGCGCCGGAGATGTAAACGGCGATGGCTACGATGATCTGATCATCGGTGCGCGAAACTTTAATAATGGACACAAGGGCGAGGGCGCGGCGTTCGTTTTTTTCGGCAGTGCCGATGGCCTATCTGCGGCCCCTGATTGGATGGCGGAATCGAATCAACTTTGGGCGAGTTTCGGCACCAGCGTCTCGTCGGCCGGCGACGTGAACAACGACGGCTACGACGACGTGATCATCGGTGCGGACGAATATTTCAGCGGACAAGTGGACGAGGGCCGGGCATACGTTTTTCACGGCTCGGAATTCGGTCTATCCACTGTCGCGGACTGGGTGATTGAATCGGATCAAACCGGCGCTCATTTGGGCAACAGCGTTTCATCGGCCGGAGACGTCAACGGCGATGGTTTCGACGATGTGATCATCGGGGCGCATCGCTACGACGAGACCCGGGAGGATGAGGGGCGCGCCTACGTTTATCACGGATCCTCAGGGGGCCTGCTGGACGAGCCGGATTGGACGGCCGAATCAGGCCAATACAGCGCAGGCTTGGGATCGAGCGTTTCATTGGCAGG
>JAVCCG010000070.1 GCA_030765605.1 Candidatus Alcyoniella australis | reverse complement strand
GCTCGCGGTCGCTGCCGTACCCGAGGGGTTGCCCGCGATCCTCTCGGTGGTGTTGGCGCTCGGTGTCCAACGCATGGCGTCCCAGCGAGCGATCGTGAAACGACTCTCGTCGGTCGAGACCCTCGGATCAGCATCGGTGATCTGCACCGACAAGACGGGCACGCTGACCCGCAACGAGATGACGATCGTGAAGGTCGTCACGCCGTCGGTCGAGGTCGATGTCACCGGGATCGGGTACGAACCGGTCGGCGAGGTCCGGGTGAACGGCGAACGAGTGCAGGACGAACTCCTGCGACGCGAAGTCGAACTGGTGCTGGAGGGCGGCAGCCTCGCCAACGACGCAACATTGCGCTCCGACGGTGACCGTTGGGAGGTGCTGGGGGACCCGACCGAGGCGGCGTTCCTCGTCGCCGAACGAAAGCTCGGACTGACCGCTGCGCGATCGGAGCGGTTCGAGCGCGTCGCCGAGGTGCCGTTCACCTCCGAGCGCAAATTGATGACGACGGTCGACCTCGACAGCCAGGCTGAACACGGGCAGAACCACCACGATCGCCGCGAGTTCGTACTCGTCACCAAGGGGGCACCCGACGTGTTGCTCGGCCGCTGCACCCATGAACGGGTCGGCGGCGACGTCGTCGAACTGACCCCACAGCGCCGCGACCGCATCCTGGCCGACGTCGAACGACTCGCCGACGATGCCCTGAGGACGTTGGCCGTTGCCTACCGACGCCTCGACACGGTGGCCAACGACATCGACGAGTCCCACGAGCACGATCTGGTCCACCTCGGCATCGTCGGCATCGTCGACCCGCCGCGACCGGAGGTGATCGAGGCCGTTGCCGATGCGCAGCGCGCCGGTGTGCGGGTGATCATGATCACTGGTGACCACCCCCGCACCGCTGGCCGCATCGGGCAACAGTTGGGTATCGAGACCGACGCAGCGGCGAGCGCCGGAGGCCAGAACGGGACCGGTGTCACCGGTGCGGAACTCGGCAAACTCGACGAGGCCGAGTTTGCCGCCACTGTGGGCCGCCGTTCGGTGTTCGCTCGGGTGTCGCCCGAACAGAAACTGCGCATCGTCGAAGCACTGCAGCATGACGGCCAGATCGTGGCGATGACCGGAGACGGCGTGAACGACGCACCGGCGCTGCGGCAGGCCGAGATCGGCGTGGCGATGGGGATCAACGGCACCGAGGTTTCGAAAGAGGCCGCCGACATGATCCTCGCCGACGACAACTTCGCCACCATCCTGAGCGCCGTACGCGAGGGCCGCGAGATCTTCGCCGACATCCGCAAGTTCCTTCGCTACCTGCTGGCGTCGAACGCAGGAGAAGTCCTGGTGATGTTCGTCGGCGTGCTCGCCGCCGGAGCGCTCGGCCTGACCGACGCCACCGGCGGCGACGGCCTGGCGGTTCCGCTGCTGGCGACGCAGATCCTGTGGATCAATCTGCTCACCGACAGCGCACTCGCACTGGCGCTCGGCGTCGACCCCGCCGTGGAGGACGTGATGGACGTGCCGCCTCGCCGAGTCACCGATCGCATCGTCGACCGCTCGATGATCGTCACGATCGCGCTGATCGGCGTGACCAGTGCGATCGCCGGGCTGATCGCGCTCGATCTCGAACTGGCCGGCGGCCTGCTCGGTGGGTCCGGCGACATCTCCACGGCGCGAACCATGGTGTTCACGACGATCGTGCTCGCACAGATCTTCAACGCATTCAACGCCCGGTCCGACACCGTGAGCGCCTTCGTCCGACCGTTCGACAATCGCCTGCTGTGGGCGGCCGCTGGCCTCACGTTGGTGTTGCAGATCGCCGTGGTGCACGCACCGCCGCTCCAACGAGCGTTCGACACCGATGCGCTCGACATCACCCAGTGGGCGACCTGTGTCGGCCTCGCCTCCGCGGTGTTGTGGGTCGACGAGATCCGCAAGGTCATCCGACGGCGCTGACGGTCTGCTGACCTTCGCCCCTGGCCAGTGCCGGCCGAACGGGGTCTACTCGAAGTTGATGAGCAAACAACCCGAACCGTGGCTGGTCGACTACGACGCAACCGTGGCCTCATTCGACTGGGACGACGCCTGGGCGGGCCTGCGTGCCGACGGCGCCAGCGGCCGGCCAGACAGTGTCAACATCGCCGATCTCGCCGTTGATCGCCACGTCCGGGATGGGCACGGCGATCGCGTGGCACTGCGGTTCCTCGGACGCGAACGCTCTGGCGTCGACGAGCCGGTCGACATCACCTACGCGATGTTGTCTCGGCGTACGAACCGATTCGCCGACGCGATGCGACGACGCGGGTTCGACGCCGGCACAGGAGTGGCAACGCTCGCCGGGCGCATTCCCGACCTCTACGTGACCGCACTCGGCACCCTGAAAGCGCACGGCGTCTTCACGCCGCTGTTCTCGGCGTTCGGGCCCGATCCGATCGCTCAACGGATGAACCTCGGCCGGATCAAGATCCTGGTCACGACGCCGCTGCTGTACCGCCGCAAGGTCGCCCGAATGCTCGACCGTCTGCCGCACCTGGAGCTCGTGCTGGTGTGTGGCAGTACCGAAGACGAGATCGGCGTGAACCGGAACGGCGGTGGTGGTCCGCAGGTGATGTCGTTCGGGGCGTTCCTCTCCGAAGGTGACGACTCCTTCGAGATCGCGCCCACCGATCCCGAGACGCCCGCACTGCTGCACTTCACGAGCGGGACGACGGGTCAACCCAAGGGCGCCCTCCACGTGCATGCGGCGGTCGTGGCGCATCACGTCACGGGTCGTCTCGTGCTCGACCTGCACGACGGCGACACGTTCTGGTGTACCGCCGACCCTGGGTGGGTGACGGGGACGTCGTACGGCATCATCGCCCCGCTCACCAGCGGGGTCACCAGCATCGTCGACGAAGCGGAGTTCGACCCGGAACGCTGGTACCGGATCCTCGAACACCACGCGGTCGACGTCTTCTACACGGCGCCCACGGCGATTCGGATGCTGCAACGAGCCGGCTCCGACCTCGCCGCTGCGACCGATCTGTCGCACCTGCGGCTGGTGGCCAGCGTCGGCGAGCCGCTCGACGCCGAGGCGGTCCACTGGTGTCAGCAGACGTTCGGGGTCCCGGTGATCGACACCTGGTGGCAGACCGAGACCGGCGGCATCATGATTTCCCCGCTGCCCGGCGCCATCGACATCAAGCCGGGTTCGGCCACTGTTCCGTTCTTCGGCGTCAAGCCGGCGGTCATCCGCGAGGACGGCACGCAGTGCGACGTCAACGAGGGCGGATACCTGGTAATCGAGGAGCCCTGGCCGGGACTGATGCGTACGGTTTACGGCCAGCACGAGCGTTTCAAAGAGACGTACTTCAGCCAGTTCAAGGGCAAGTACTTCACCGGCGACGGCGCCCGCGTTGACGAAGACGGCTACTACTGGCTGATGGGCCGCGTGGACGACGTTATCAACGTCTCCGGTCACCGCATGGGCACCGCCGAGATCGAGAGCGCGTTGGTTTCGCATCCCAAGGTCGCCGAGGCCGCGGTGGTCGGCTACCCGCACGAGATCAAGGGCCAGGGAATCTACGCCTACGTGACCGTCAACGCCGACGTAACCCCGGATGATGATCTGCGCAAGGAGCTGGTCAAGCACGTGCGTACCGAGATCGGCCCGATCGCCACACCGGACAAGATCCACTTCACCGACTCGCTGCCCAAGACCCGTTCGGGCAAGATCATGCGTCGGATCCTGAAGAAGATCGCCGCCGGCGCCCTTGACGAGTTGGGCGACATCTCAACTTTGGCCGACCCCAGCGTGGTCGACTCGCTGATTGAGACCGCCAAGGACTGATCCAGGCGTAATTTTCCGATCGCTCAAGGGCCGCGGCGCAAGCCGCGGCCCTTTTTTCGTTCTGTAAGCCGCCGCGCGGGATGTGAACAACGAGCCACCCGGGGACAAGGCCGTGCTGAGGCAGTATTAAATCTGGACCGCCATCGGCCTGGACGCTATAATATTTTGCACCAACATAGTGACCGACGATGACTTCCCATTTGAAGACGGCGACAACAACGCTACATGGATAAGAATGCAGACGGAAGACAGTCGATCGTGTCTGAGCGCATGATAAAGTTCGGCAACAGGTCGCGGAAAAACGTCTGTTTCACTATTGTTCTGCTCGCCTTTGTCGCCGGTTGTTTTTTCTTAAATAAAAACCATCTTATTGAACAAGGGATTTATCAAGATAGACATGTGGCTTTGGCACAAAATATTTTAAATGGCCACGGCTATTCCTACCGGGCGGATTCAAATCAGCCGGCTTTTTATCCCCTCTGGGGATACCCGCTGCTGGTAATGCTCGGACTTTCTGTTGGCCATCCCGGGCTGGTCCTGTTGTTGATCCAAGGATTGCTTTGCATTGTGGCGATCAAACTTTTCTATAAATTATTTAAACTCGAATATCGCTATCGACACCTAATTCTACTTTTACCTTTCGTTGTTATTATGTCGGCGAAAATACCTGATGCAATAGTAGACGCGCTGTTGTTTTTCGTATTCTGTTACGGGGTGCGTTATATCGAAAAAGGCTCGTTAAAAGCATTGATCCCCACCGCGTTGCTGATGGGGGTCATCGGCAATTTTCGTAGCGATTATCTGTTTGTGCCGATACTCATTCTTTCCTTTTCAATTCTGCCGCACTTTCGCAATTACAGGCGCAGGGTTGCCATTCTTTGCGGCGCAATCACGGTCGCGACCGTGGTTTTACTTATACCGTGGTCCGCACGATCATTCCTCTACGACGGGCAATGGCGCTTGACCGCCACCAACGGAGGCTTGGTTGCATATATCTCCCTTGGGCAGCTGCCCGGCAATCCCTGGGGAATCAAACATGTTGACGACGATGGATGGAGATATACTGCGAGACATGGAGTAAATGATCCGTATTCGACTGAGGGGGAAGCGTTGCTCAAGGGCGCAACCATACGCCTGATAAAGGATCACCCCGGTGCCTATATAATCAAAGTGGGGCACAATTTACTTAGAAGTCTGATCGGCGGAGTGTATACCGGTGAGTATGCCAACCTGACAATAGAAAAGGAGCGCCTGAACCAGATCTGGGTTTTAACTCAGCAGGTCGGCAGATGGCAGGGGATTAAAAGCGTTCGGTTTACAGAGGCCGGGGCTTTGGCCGTGAACTTCATGATAGCCAAAATCTATTGTCTGATTTTTATCGTTTTGTTGGTTTTTTGGTCAAAGGCTTTTTATATATACCGCGAATCGTCCCGCAAGTTGCTGATAGGTCTTGGAGCCTGTTTCATTTTTTACAAGCTTCTAATCGTATCCTTTTTGCAATATCAACCACGGCACATGAATGCAGTGTACCTCATGGTACTGGGTGCCGCGCTTGTCCTGTGGCGTGAGAGGCCAAGAAAAGACGCAGGTTAAAGCTCCCTTGGAGCCGCAGGAAATGGCCGCGGTCCGGTTGTCCGTCTCATTGTGGACCACTTGAAAAACATGTAAACTTGTAATGCTGGGAAGTGTAATTGGACTTAAAGGAGCCTGGTTTCATGCGAAATAAATCGAATTCGAACGCTGTGGCAGCGGCGATTCTGCTGGCCACGGCAGCGGTGATGTGTCTGCCGGCCCTGAGTTGGGCCGCGGACGCAGAGCGGTTCTCGTTTCTAAATGCCGAGCCGTACACAATTAAGACACAGTCGCGGATGTACGTGCCCGAGCAGGGGATCGACCCGCAGCTGACGCAGCTGGCCGCAACCCTTGATGGCGGCGAGCGGATGCACTTGCTGGTGCAGCTCGATGAGGTGCCGACCGCCGAACAGCGCGCGGAGCTGGCTGATCGCGGACTCGAGCTACTCAGCTGGGTGCCGGACCGCGCTTGGTTCGCGGCGCTTGATGGCAGTTCCGCCCTGACGCCCGAGGCGTTCCCCGAGCTGCGTTGGGCCGGAGCCATTGAGTACGGCGACAAAGTGACGCAGCGCATCATCGAGAATGAGTTCGAGGACTTTGCAATTGACGACCAGGGGCGCGTACACGTAGTGGCGATGTTCCACCCCGACGTGGCGCCGCTTGAGGCCGAGCTGATCGCCGGCTATTACGGCGAAGTGGTCGACGCGGCCGACGCGATCAACGCGCTGATCGTGGCTCTGGACCCGCTCGATATTGAAGAACTGGTGCTCGACGACGCGGTGATGTGGGTCGACCAGGTCTCTCCGGCCTGGGGACCGCTGAACAACAGCGCGCGCGCCGACATGGGCGTGGAGACGGTCTGGGCCGCGCCGTATGGGTTTAACGGCTCGGGCGTGCGCGTGTTCGTCTACGACGCGGGGCTGGTCGACTCGACCCACGACGACTTCGGCTCGCGCGTAACCCAGGGCGAGTCCAGCTACTACGGCGCCCACGCGACACACGTGGCGGGCACAGTGGCCGGCGACGGTACGCGCTCAAGCGGCAACTACGCGGGCATGGCCCCGGGGGCGTTGATTTACTCGCGCGTGTTCAGCGGCTCGTTCCCGTTCTTCTACAACAACCCGGGCGACATCCAGTCCGACTACCAGGCCGGCATCAACGCCGCGACCCACGTCAGCAACAACTCGATCGGCTCGAACATCGCGTCCAACGGCAACGACTGCTCGTGGGAAGGCGACTACGAGAGTTCGGCCGCGCTGATCGACGCCATCGTGCGCGGATCGCTGGGACGCGCCTATTCGGTGGTCTGGGCCGGCGGCAACGAGCGCGGCTCAGGGCGTTGCGGCACCACCTATTCCACGATACCGGTTCCCTCGGCCACTAAGAACGCGGTGGTGGTCGGCGCGATCAACTCCAACGACGACTCGATGACCAGTTTCAGCTCGTGGGGTCCCACCGACGATGGCCGGATGCGTCCCGACATCAGCGGCCCGGGCTGCCAGAGCAGCAGCGACTACGGCGTGACCAGCACGGTGCGCTACGACACCTACACCACGATGTGCGGCACCTCGATGGCCAGCCCGGCAGTGGCCGGGGTCGTGGCGCTGATGCTCCAGGCCAACGCCTCGGTCAACCCGCAGATCCTGGTCCCCTCGACGGTCAAGGCGCTGCTGGCGCACTCGGCGGTCGACCTGGGTCGATTCGGCCCGGACTATGTCTACGGCTACGGCAAGGTGCTGGCGCTCTACCCTGTGGCTAACATCCTCAACGACAACTTCGCCGAAGCAAGCCTCAGCCAGGGCGGCGAATGGCTGATCCCGGTCCAGCGCGACGCCGGTGCGAGCATGCGCGTGACAATCGCCTGGGACGACTATCCGGGAACCCCCAACACCGTGCCCAACTTGGTCAACGACCTCGACCTGACCGTGATCGGCCCCGACGACACGGTCTACTACCCCTGGGTGCTTAACCCCGCAAGCCCGAGCTCCAACGCCACAACCGGCGTGAACACCATCGACAACATCGAGCAGGTGCTGTTCACCGTGCCGACTACCGGCCTGTACCTGGTCAAGGTCGCGGGGACAACCGTGCCCCAAGGCCCGCAGACGTTCTCGGTGGTGGCCCCGGCCGCGGGCAGCGCCTCCTGCGACGCTGACAACGACGGCCATCTGGCCGAGATCTGCGGCGGCGACGACTGCAACGACGAGGAGGCCGAGGCCTACCCCGGACACGACGAGGTCTGCGACGACGGAATCGACAACGACTGCGACGACTTGACCGACCTGGACGACCCGGACTGCGACGGCGCCGATGACGACGATGATGATGACGACGACACGGACGATGATGACGATACGGGCGACGACGATGCTGACGATGACGACGACGCATCTACCGGCACCAAAGGCAGCAGCGACGACGGCTGTTGCGGCTGAGCGTTAATTAGATCTACAAGCCATCGGCCTCCCCACCTGGGGAGGCCGTTTTTTTGTTGATGATGCGCGATCGGATATTAACGTAGCCCGCATTATTCATGAGGGTTCGTAGCGAGGCGTGCAAGATGCCGCAAGAACAAGGAGGACGAGGACGATTGGAAGCCCGACCTGCCGGACAACAGGAGCTTTTACAGCGACCTGTTCATCGGCTCGCGGATCCGGACTGTGAACTGGCTCTACCTGTTCCCCGAGCTCGGCGTTACCATCAACCACGACAACGGCAGGGTCTTCTACCTGGCCAACCTGGGCGTGCAATTCCAATTCGACCTGCGCCGCCCGGACAAGAAAGCACACGGCCGAGATTCGCGGCAATAAGGGATTTTCAGGAAAAAGCGTCGACCATCAACTATCAATGAAGTTTCGTGTCCCTGGGACTCCATGCTCAGCTTTGACGTGGTAGCGGCACACTACGAAGCTTCAGCGAAGTAGTGCGGTTATGGGTGGCCCCGGAATTCCTGTATATTTCAATACACACGACGATGAATCATCGCATTAATTTCCTGCTCATATTCATCTAAGCTGACGTTGAAAAAGTCAAAGTGAGCATAAAAGTCCTTCAGAATCTCACGTAATAAGTCTGGCAGATTTTCTGTCGAAAAACCTGATGGTATTGAAAAATATCTATGCCATTTCATTGTATTACATCCATGATCTTCCGCATCTGAGCGGAGGCCTTGTGAGTCACAAGCCAAGATCCGTCCTGCAAGATCATCGAATCTTACATAACCGGTTATTGTGTCGAATTTTGGAGAATAGGCATTTGCAAATCTAACAGCATGCAAGATAGCCTCTCCTAGACGCCAGATCGGTAGATTCCAGATCAAACATTTTTGTTGGCGTCTAAGCTCCCTGTCTTCTTCGTATACTCTAGTAGCGTAGAAGAATCCACTTGGTCGCGCCTGCCAGAAATCTATATTTGTATGTGACGGAAAGCTACGTAACGTGGTTACTTTAAAAGACTCTATTCCCCCGTTGATTACTTTTGGTTCATCAGGAGGAGAAGGAAATCTACCGTGGGGCCATCCCGTTTCGCGGCCTACAGCCTCTAGTAAAGCGTTTCGCAGGTCGTTAAGATCACCAGCTCTCTTGGGAGGGAATACTTGAAAGGCCACAGTCCTTCTGCCGTTCAATATGAAAGACCGTTGAATATCTTTAGGAATATCCGATTTATGTTCTTTGATTAGTTTCTCATAGCTATGATCACAATCAACAAGTTTTTTCTGAAAACTATTCTCGATCTCCTGCGATGTGGTTGGTTGTTCAGTAGGAATTAAAATTCTTCGGATTATTGATGCAAGTCTCTCTCGGTCATTGACTGTACAGCGTTCTATCAGCTCTCGCCACTCTTCATAGGAAGAAATTGGTGCACTTTCAGGTCCAGGACGCCTAATAAATATGGTCCCACGTGTGAAGGCATCAAAGTCTCTTTTAAAAATTATAGGAGTGCTTCCATGAGAAGGAACAAGCAGACAAGGATGATCGGATATTTTTCCAGACAAGAAAGTCAGTCTAGTTTCTATATTTGGCTCAAGAAAATTTCCAAGCGCCCTGTTTAGCTCTGTTTGGTTCCAAACACTGGGCTTTGTTTCTGCGCTAGAATTTTCTTCTCTGTAGCGGCTATCATTTTGGATGAAACCAATAATAATAATACCACCACCACCGTTAGCTAATGCAGCTACTGCTTTAGCTATAATTGCATGGTTTGCCTTTTTTTTCGGATTGAGAAAAGTTTTAATTTCAACATCGATACGTTCTGCATCAAGAGGTTCTTCATCTAAAATACGCCCTATCGTTAATTTTGCCAACTCAAGATTAACCGATGTATCCATATACCATCCTTTCGAATTACTGCTTACGATAACAATATAATGTAGTCTTTAATTAAGCAATAAAAAATAGGCGGCTTTGAATTTTTTTATTTCAATTGCAAAATCCAAGCACTTCCCGGACGGTTTGCCATCTCGGGATGAGCTGTTTTAGGCTGTTGGTTCAGTCGCCGTCTATGAGGTGTGACACTCTACTGAACAGAATTTGCAGCCGTTACTTTTGGGATAGGTCTTCTTTGCCTCTTTAACTGCGTCAGCGCAATTATTGAAGTACCCAAGAGAACGTCTGTTGTTAATATCCGGCATGAACTGGCAGCCGGACTTATGGACTTCATGGTCGCCGTTTGTTTGGGCGTTTTTATTCACGTAGTACTCGACCATTATCCAGCTCCTTTAATGATGGGAAAGAGGATATAAAAATATTACAATTACAGCCTTGCTGTCAACAGAAAACACAATCAGTTGTTAGTTTTCTGAATAGGAAGGTCTAAACCAGATCCGTCCTCAGCGTCTCGACCGCTTCTTTGGCGAGGTACTCCCCGCTATGCAGTGGGCCGTGGCCGGGGAATAGGCGTTTGATCGGTAGGTCGGCCAGGCGTTGCAGGCTGGCGATGGTTTTGGTGCGGCTCAGGCAGTAAGCGTTGGCCTGGGGCGGGCCCTCGAAGTTGCCCAGCAGCATGTCGCCGGAGAACAGTGAGCCGGATTGTTCGTGCCACAGGCAGGTGCTGTCCGCACTGTGTCCGGGTGTGAACAGCGCTGTGAACCCAGGCGCGTCGGGCAGCGCGTCGCCCTCATCGAGCCAGGCATGCACGTCGAATTTCGGTCGCGGCGAGATCAGCGGCAGGCCGATCTTCTCGGTCTGCCAAGCGTCGCGCGGGGTCGGCGTGGGATTGCGCTGTCGGTTGTGTACTGCGAGCATGTGCAGCCAGCGCAATGGCCGCGGAAACGGGATGCGCGCGCCCTGTTCCACAAACGGTCGGGCCAAGGCGGGCAGCGCCACTTGGCAGCCGCTGATCTGTTGCAGCAGGCCCATCCCGCCCACGTGGTCGTTGTGATAGTGCGTGACCGTGGCCCAGGAGATGTCCGAGGCCGGACGTTTCAGCTCGTGTTCCACGTAGTGCAGCATGGAGCGCACCAGGCGCGGAACGCCGGGGTCCACAACCACGATCTTTTGGCCGACTATCAGATAGCCGTTAGCGGTCCAGCCCTCGATGCGGACTATTTGCGGATCAGCATCCACAGCTCGAGTCGTCGTCATCGTCGTCGTCGGCCGATTCGTCGTCGTCGTCATCGCCTGGCACCTCGCCCTCTACGGTAAACTCGACAGTTGCCTGGGTGCTTTGCAATCCGCAGACGTCGGCCAGCCAGACCTTGAGCGTGTGCGGACCCGGCGCGTAATCACCGGAGAACGAAAAGCTCGGCAGGTCCAGCGGGTCGGACTGGGTGCCAACGAACTCGCGTAGCGGCTCGGCAAAGCGCTGGGCCTCGCCCTCGTCCACTTGGTGCCACAGCTCGCCGCCGCGCATGTCGGCGTCAGTGTCGATAAACTCGAAGCGCACCTCAAGCTGTTCGCCTTGGGCCAGTTCGGGACCGGCGTTGAGCAGTTCCAGCGAGCCGATGGTCGGCTCGACGTGCTGTCCGCAGAACGACTCGTAGCTGGTGAAGATATCGAAGGTCTGATAGCCGAAGCCCAGCAGCTCGGTGCTCCAGCGGATTTTGAACCAGCCTTCCTCGCCCCATTGGGTTCCCCAGGAATTTTTGCAGATCCAGTATTGCTCGGCCATGTCGTAGCCCGCGATGACCACGCCGTGGCCCCCGAGCAGCTCGCCGTAGACGTGCTCGTACACGCCGCCGGTGTAGTCCTGGAAATCGGAGAAGACCTGGAAACCGGCCACCACCGGGCCGTCCTGCACCGCGGTGAGGATCTGCTCGGTCGTGGGGAACATCAGCGCTTGATAGCCGTCGATGAAAAAGGTGCGGGACGCCCAGTCGGCGCAGGAGTCTTCGCACGGCGGGCGGTAGCCTTGCACCGGGCAGTCGTAGGGGAAGCAGGTCTCGTCGGGCGCGCCCTGGCCCTGGAGCACGTTCAGCGGATGGAAGAAGGTGTAGGGGAATTCGCCGGCGCAGGAGTAGATGTGCTGCTCCGAGATGTCGGGTTCCACGAACGGATTGTCAACGGCGATCTTGAGCAGCGCCTCGGTGGCGCCCACGGACGAGAACGTGGCGCAGGTGCCGCAGGGATGCTGATCCTTGATCGGTGTCATGTAGTTGTTGCCGTTGAAATCGCGCCAGTCCAGGTGCGCGGGTATGTCCTTGGACAGCTCGATCTGGTCCAGGTCGCTCGCGGGCTGAACCGGCATGGCGAAGTCGAGGTTGCACAGCAATCCCATCTGGTCGCGGCTGTACTCGGAGAGCGACGTGTGACCTACGGTCCAGGCGGCGCCGGATTGGTCGATCAGGCGTTGCATTGCCTGGTAGTCTTTGGCTGCGCAGGGCAGAGCGATCGCCAGCACGGCGATCAACGTCAGGGCGAACAGTGCGTTACGCTTCATCGTTAAAACTCCTGATTAGAACGATTTCTCAACGGCCTTGGCCCAGCCGTCGAGCAGCCGATCTTTGAGCTTGGTATCCATTGCAGGCTCGAACACGCGCTCGGCGCGCCATTTTTCGCGGATCGTCTCCAGGTCGGACCACACGCCGACCGCCAGCCCGGCAAGCAGCGCCGCGCCCAGGGCCGTGGTGTCGAGCATCTGCGGTCGCACAATCCGCGTGCCCAGCAGCCCGGATTGCAGCTCCATCAGCAGGTCGTTGGCAGCCGCGCCGCCGTCGACCTTGAGCTCGGCCACCGGCTGTTTACTGTCGTTCTCCATGGCGCGGATCACGTCGACGTTCTGCAGCGCCATGGCCTCAAGGGTTGCGCGCGCAATGTGCGCCGAAGAGGTGCCGCGGCGGATGCCGACGATCGTGCCCGTGGCGTCGGGCCGCCAGTACGGCGCGCCCAGGCCGACCATCGCCGGCACGAAGAACACGCCCTCCGAGCTCTCGACCTTGCGTGCCAGGGGCTCGACATCGGAGGATTTGGCGATAATCCCCAACTGGTCGCGCAGCCACTGGACCGCCGCGCCGCAGATGAACACGCTGCCCTCAAGGGCGTAGGTCGTGCGCCCGTTGATCTGCCAGGCCACGGTGGAAAGCAGCCGGTGCTCGCTGTGCACGGGTTTGTCGCCGACGTTGATCAGCACAAAGCTCCCCGTGCCGTAGGTGCACTTGGCCTGGCCCGGCTCGAAGCACGCCTGGCCGAACAGCGCTGCCTGTTGATCGCCCGCCATGCCCGCGATCGGGATGCCGTCGGGCAGCACGCGCAGGCCCTTGGTTTGGGCGTAGACCTCGGAGTTGCTGCGGACCTCGGGCAATATGGCGCGCGGCACCTCGAGCGCCGCGAGCAGCTCTTCGTCCCAGGCGCAAGATTCCAGATCGAGCAGTAGGGTGCGGCTGGCGTTGGATACGTCGGTGACGTGGGCCGCGCCGTTGCTTAAGCGCCAGACCAGGAAACTGTCGATGGTGCCGAAGGCCAGCTCGCCGGATTCGGCACGCTGCCGCAGCCCCTCGACGTTGCGCAGCAGCCAGGTGAGCTTGGTGCCCGAGAAGTAGGGGTCGAGCAGCAGCCCGCTCTTACGCGTGAAGGTCGGCTCGAGCCCGCGCTGCTTGAGCTCGGTGCAGATCGAGGCGGTGCGGCGGTCCTGCCAGACAATGGCGTTGTACGCCGGGAGCGAACTCTGGCGGTCCCAGAGCACCGTGGTCTCGCGCTGGTTGGTGATGCCGATGGCCGCGATCTGCGTCGCGTCGATGCCGCCGACTTGCAGCGCCTGGGCGATGGTCTTCTCCACCGAGAACCAAATTTGCTCCGGGTCGTGCTCGACCCAGCCGGGCTCGGGGAAAATCTGCGGGAACTCGGCGTAGCCCCTGGCCACCACTTGTTGGTTGGCGTCGATGATCAGCACAGTCGAGCCGGTTGTGCCCTGGTCGATAGCAAGTACATACTTCATTTGCGGCCTCCGGATGCGTCTTGCAGGCTGAAAACTAGCACAACCCTCGATGCAAAACCATCGCCGCAACCTCCATCCCCGGCCGCTGAACGCACGGTCCGGCGGGTTGATTCAGAGCATTCTTGACAGAAATCTGATCGCTCTGTTTTAATGGCTGAACCTTCGGTGTCGAATCTGGAGTACTAAGGAATATCAGTGAAATGCCAAGAGACAACGAAGTCGGGAAAGCCCTGTCAGGCCAATGCCGTTCCCGGCTCTGCGTATTGCATCACACACACCAAGATCATGGTTTCGGCCGCGGCGGACAAGGACGGCGCGAAACATGGATCGCCATCAGGATCGTCAAAAGACAAGGAGATGTCCAATATGTCAAGCAACGGTAACATCGGTTTCGTTCCCGGAATCGCACTGATCATGTCCGCGGTCGCCCTGCTGCTGATCCTTCTTGGACACGTGGGCGATATCGGCACTGACGATCTGCAGGTTGAAGTCAACGCGTTGACCACCGACTTCAAGGTATTTTCAGAGAAGATGCAGGCCGTGCCCGAGCGCCTGGCTGCGCTGGAGGACTGGAAGACCACCGAGCTCAACGGCAACGCATTGGACAAAGCCAAGCTGTATTTGGGTGAGTACATCGCCCAGCACCCGGCAGATGTTGTGGCCGGCGACGCGCTGAAGGTGCTCAACGGCGAGCTGTTGCTCAACGAGCCCGAGCCTGAGGCTGTTGAAGAAGATGCGCAGCCTGAAGAGCAGCCCGTAGAGTAGCGTACGGCGCCATGCGACAGCGCCCATGACGGGCGAATGATCAACACGATTTATCAAGGCGGCGGAGCCCTGCGGCTTCGCCGCCTTTTTTACATCCACAGGACAATATCGTCATGAGCAAAGGCCACACGCGCAGAGTTAAAATCGTCGCCACCATGGGACCGGCCTGCTCGTCGCGCCGTAGTATCGACGCGCTGCTGCGCGCCGGGCTCGACATGGCGCGCGTCAACTACTCCCACGCCGATCCAGCGTTCGTGCCCCAGCTGGTGCGCAGGCTGCGCGCGGCCGCCGTGCGCGCCAAGCGTCCGCTGGCGCTACTGGCCGACCTGCCGGGACCCAAGCTGCGCATCGGCGAGCTGGAGGGGGACGCCCTGGAGCTGCGGGCGGCCGGCCGCGTGACTCTGCTGATCGGTCGTAAATCAGCGCGCGGTGCGGGTCCCAACGCGATCCCGGTTCCGCAGCGGCTGATCGGCGAGGCGCTTAACGCGGGCGACATGCTCTTTCTCGACGATGGTCTGATTCGGCTCAAGGTCGAACGGATCGAGGGCAACCGAGCACTTTGCAAGGTGATCGACGGCGGCATTTTGCGCTCGCGCAAGGGCATCACCCTGGCCGGGACGTTGGACGTGCCGACCGTGGGACCGCGCGACCGGATTGCGATCCGCCAGGCTGTGGAGCTCGGGTTCGACTACATCGCCGCCAGTTTCGTGCGCAGCGCCCAGGACGTGGAACACGTACGCAGGCTGACGCGCCGCGCCGGACGCGAGCTGCCGATCATCGCCAAGCTCGAGCGCCCCGAGGCCATCGACAACCTGCAGAGCATCGTCGATTGCGCGGACTGCGTGATGGTCGCCCGCGGAGATTTGGGCGTCTCGCTGCCGATCCATCAGGTCCCGGTGCTGCAAAAACAAATCATCAGCGTGGCCAACGCCGCGGGCAAGCCTTGCATCACCGCCACCCAAATGCTCGAGTCAATGACCGTCTCGCCGTTGCCCACCCGCGCCGAGGTCTCGGACGTGGCCAACGCGATTCTCGACGGCACCGACGCGGTGATGCTCTCGGCCGAGACCGCCAGCGGCAAATACCCGCTACGAGCGGTCAAGACCATGGACGCGGTGACGCGCTACGTGGAGCAGGAACTGCCCGGCCAGGCAATCACCCGCCGCGAGGCCACCTCGTCGGCCGGAGGGGCTGTGGGCGACGCGGCGTGCGAGGCTGCGCAGCGCTCCGGCGCGCGTTGGATCGTCGCCTTTACCCGCAGCGGCGCGTCGGCCCGGCTGATCTCGTCGTTGCGCCCGACCACGCCGATCTGCGCCCTGACCCCCGATGCGCAGGTGCGCAACTCGCTGGCCCTGTGCTGGGGCGTGACCCCGCTGACCATCGACAACATCGGCCGGATCGACGATGTGGCCCAGGCAGCTTCGGCCGCATTGCGCACGGCCGGATTGGCGCGCAAAAAAGACGTACTGGTACTGGTCTACGGCCGCGAGCTGGGCACCACCGGATCGACCGACACCCTGGTGATCCACAAGGTTTAACAGGGGGCGGCTTGGAGCCGCCACATGGCTCGCATATTTCCCTGGTCTTTTTGCATCGACCCATGCCGCGTCGCGGAGAGCAACGTTGAGCCACGTGCAGGTCCGCTTGCGAGTTTTGGTGCAGCTCTAAGCTGCCTACATCCAGCCCTCGAGGATGCCCCAGATCTGTTCGTAGAAGCGCTTGCGCAACGGTCGGGTTTTCCACTCGGCCAACGAGATCTCGCGGCTGCGCGCCAGGTCCAGGCGATAGAGCTGCTCCATTTGCAGGGCGAACTCCTCGTCGTAAATCACCAGGTTGTTCTCGGCATTGTGCACGAATGCGCGGTTGTTCATGTTCGACGAGCCGACCGTGGACCACACGCCGTCGCAGGTCACGGTCTTGGCGTGCATGTTGGTCCCCTGGTACTCGAAAATCCGCACGCCCTCTTTGAGCATTCGGCCGTAGTACTTCATCGACAGCCGCCGCACCATCGGCAGGTCGTTGGCCTCGCCGGGCACGATAAAGCGGATGTCCACGCCGCGATCCACGGCGTCGGAGAACGCGCTGATCACGTCGTAGTCCGGGGTGAAGTAGGCAATCGACGCCCAGTAGTTCTCCTGGCTGGCGGCCAGCGGCAGCAGGAACATCTCGCGGATGCGGCTGCCGCGCCCCTGCTCGAAACGTCCGACCACTCCGCAGAGCATGTCGCCTTTGGGCGGGATGTAGGGGTAGTAATCTTCGGAGTAGTCGGAGAGCTTGCCCGCGCGCGTCCAGTTGCGCCAGAACAGATCCTGCATCTGATGCACCACCGGCCCCTCGACGCGCACGTGGGTATCGCGCCAGTGGTCCGGAGCGTCGGCATCTCCGCGCCATTCGTTGGCCAAGCAGACTCCGCCGGCAAAGCCGATGCGGCCGTCGATCACCATCAGCTTGCGATGGGTGCGGAAGTCGCCCTTGAGCATTGCGTACCAATGGAAGGGATTGAAGTTGACCACCTCGACCCCCGCGCGTTTGAGCGCCTCGATCCACGGATCGCTGAGCTTGCCGCCGAAGTAGTCGAACATCAGCCGCACGGCCACGCCCTGCTCGGCTTTGCGGATCAGCGCCTCGGCGAACTGGTGACCGACCTCGTCGTCGTAAATGATGTAGCTCTCGAGATTCACGCTGTGCTCGGCATTTTCGATGGCCTCGAGCATGCCCGGCAAAATCTCGACTCCGTTGACCAGCAGTTCGACGTAGTTGCCGCCGACCATCGGCTCGTCGCATACGTCGTTGAGCAGATCGATGAACAGCTCGGAGTAGGGGTCCTGGTTAAAACGGTAGTAGCCGGTCTGCACCGGGGCGCAGCAGACGATCAGCAGCGGGATAAACGCCAGGGCTGCGACGCGCGCAAGGCTGATTTGCGGCGAACGCATCAGTCGTTGGTCTGGCTACCGATAATGCGTAGGCTGTGGCCGACCTCGACGTTCATTAGTTTGGCCGCCGAGCCCTGGTTGACGGCGATCTCGACGAATCCGGCCGAGCCCACGAGCATCAGCAGTCCGCCGTGTTGAGCCTCGGAATAGTTGCTGCACATCCCGAGGATCAGCTGCCCGCCGATCTCCACCGACAGCCGCTGGGGCGGCCCGAACTTGCTCAGCAACTGCGAGGGCACGTTGGTGGTCAGGTTGCCGAAGCAATCGATGTGCATCACCTCGCCCTCGACTCCGCCGTCGATCGAGTGCGGCCGCGGGATCATCAACCGCACCGGTTGGTCGATGCGCGGGCCGAAGGTCGCGGGCGAGCGGCCGCAGGCCAGGTGCCCGGCCGCCGGGCCGAAGATGTCGCGGCCGTGGAACACCGGCGAGACCGGCTGGCGGAACACTCCGGGATCGGCGATCTCGAACGCCTCGGCCTGGGGCCCGAGTACGAAGGTAAACAGCCCGTTGTCCGGGCCGACGAACATCCGGCCGTTGGCCTGCGCCACCATCGGCCTGCGTTCCGCGCCGACCTCGGGGTCGACCACCGCTAGGTGCACGGTGCCCGCGGGAAAGACGAAGGCGTAGGCCCGTAACGACAGCGCGCCGGCCAGAACGTTCTGCGGCTCGATCTGGTGCGTGATATCCACCAGCTGCAACGAGGGATCCACGGCGAGCACCGCGCCTTTCATTGCGCCGGCGTAGGGATCGCAGGGGCCGAAGTCGGACAACAGGGTGACGAGTTTTGTGGCGCGCATGGTCATCTCTTCCAGTTTATCTCGGTTTTAAATGTCGCGATGTCCGGCTGCATCTTGAAGATCAACTGATAGCTTCCCACCGCGCCGGGCGAGAGCTCGAGCGGATTGATCAGCGTCGACTCGGTGCGCACCGTGCCGCCCGCTGAATTGAAGAACGTTACGCGCACCTTGACCGAGGAGACCGTGGCGTTGGTGCCGTTGCGCACCTTGCCCTGGATGTACAAATAGTCGCTCTCGATGCGGTAGGTGTTGTCGAAGTGGTCGATGCGGCCGGTCAGCTCCGCGCCCGGCGGCGCGTCCTCGGGGGGTTGGCCGCTGTCATCGGGCAGGAAAGTGCCGCGGACCGCGGTATCGCGCAGCTCGCGCGGGATCGCGTTGTAGTTGTCGGTGTAGAGGTACTTGCCGTCGGCGTTGGTATAGCGAAACAGCAGCACACCCTTGGTAGGCGAGGGCGTGGGCGCCTGCGCAACGGCCGGGCAGCAGCAGAGGATCAGCAGCAGCAGTAGCGCCAAAGTGGCGGCGCGCGCCAGGACGCTTTTGGGCGAACGTGTACACTCGCGCTGCGCGCAAACAAAATTTCTCTCGAAAATCGAGAAGTTACAATGTGTTATACAACAGTGCATCTCACCGTGACCGCGCGAATATACAACTTTAGTCTACGGCTCGTCAGCTTGTCAAGCGGGCCCTAAACACTGACCTTGACATGGCTTGCCCGCTGGTTGGGCTGACTGCTATAAGTACAGTTAGACCAGGGATAATCAAGGCCTGGATTGTTCATGAAGGTTTGTCATGATTAATTCGGGCAATCGGTGGAGCGAATGAGAAACAGCATTACGATCGGATTGGCTATAATCCTGCTGTGTTCGACGGCAGCCCTGGCCGCCGAGGGCTCGCGCTGGCAGCTGGGCGTGCAAGGCGGGTACTCGTTTTTACCGCTCTGTAATTGGAACGTCGATGTCCAGCGCGCCGAACAAGGCGTGCAGCAGATGGACGTTGACGACGACAGCTATCTGGACCCCAGCGTGTTCTACGGGCTGAGCTGCGCCTACTCCCCAAGGCCGGGACTGATCCGCTACGCCGTGGGGCTCGAGGCCGACTACAGCGGATTTCGCGGCGAACTGCGCGGCGATTTGGAACTCGACGGCGCCCCGGGGAGCTACGACACCAAAATGTTTTTCAGCCTCTGGCAGGCTCAGCTGCTGGCCTGGCTCTATTTCTACGAAGGTCGCTTCACGCCCTACGCCGCGCTGGGCCCGGGCCTGGCCTATGTCCACGCCGAGTTCGATGGCGAGGCCCAGCAGGTCTACGCGCCCCAGGTCACGCTGGCCGCGGGCGTCGATATGTACGGCGCCGATTGGGTCTGCTTCGGCCTGGAGCTGCGTTTCAACTACGCGATGGACATGCAGTTCGACGTGGATCTCAACGACACGGACAGCGCCGAGATCGAGCTGGACTACCTTCCGCTGAGCGCACTGATGACCGCCAAGTTCAATCTGTTCTAATCATCATGGATAATCCAGGTCCGATTGTCCTCAAGCAACGGATCGTGCAACCGCAACAGGGGTTGCTTACGCGCCTCGATCCGGCTTATCGCCGGCCGTGCGGATATTGACACAATACAATCGGGCCCTTACAACATAGCTTCCTGCCCGCATGGGGGTGTACGTTTTGCATAGTCGCGGGAGGGAGATTTGCCGCCGTTGGTAAGCGCGATTGTGGTCAGCCACAACAGCGAACGCGACCTCGGGCAGTGCCTGGAGTCGTTGCGGGACCAGACTTGGCCAGCGCTGGAGCTGCTGGTGGTCGACAACGCCAGCTTTGATCGCAGCGTTCAGATCGCGCGCGAGGCCGGGGCCCAGGTGTTGGGACTGCCGCGCAATCTGGGGTTCAGCGTTGCCAATAATGCCGGAGTGGCCCGCTGCAACGGCGAGTACGTGCTCTTTATCAATCCCGACGCCAGGCTCGAGCCGGATTTCGTCGCTCTGCTGGTCGACGCTTTGCAGACCGACCCGCAGGCGGCAAGCGCCTACGGCAAGCTGCTCAAGGGGCCCGAGGGTCCGCTGGACAGCACGGGGATCGTGCTGGGCCGCGCACGGTTGCAGCCGACCGATCGCGGTGAGGGCGAGCCCGACCGCGGCCAATACGACACGCCCCGGTTGCGCGACGAGCCGCTGGGTCCATCGGCCGCGGCCGCTATCTACCGCCGGGCGGCCCTGGACGAGCTGGCGCCGGACGGCGAGGTGTTCGACGAGGATTTCTTCGCCTACTACGAGGACGTGGACCTCGCCTGGCGCGCACGCAATGCGGGCTGGCGTTGTCTGTACGAACCCCGGGCGCGGGGCGAGCATCCGCGCAGCGGCCCGCGCGCTCACGGCACGCAGATCCGCCGCAGGGCCGATCTGAATCGCCTGTGGCTGTTTTTAAAGAACGAGAGATATACATGGATCGAGCTGATAACCGTGCTGCCCCGGCAGTTGATCTGGGAGACGCTGCGCACGCTGTCGCGGGCAGTGGACGACCCGGGCTACTTGCGGTTCCTGATCAGCGGGTTGGGACTGCTGCCGCGGATGCTGCGCAAACGCCGCTCGATCCGGCGGAGGGAGCGATGAGCCCCGCGCAGAACGCCGAACCGCTGGACCTGTCGATCATCATCGTCAATTACAATACCGGCGAGCTGCTTGCCGCATGCCTCGAGTCGATCTACGCCCAGCAGACCGCGCTGAGCCTCGAGGTGCTGGTGGTCGACAACTACAGCAACGACGGCTCGGCCCAGATGGTGCGCGAGCGCTTCGGCGACGTGCTGCTGTTCGCCAACCAGTGCAACCTAGGGTTCGTGCGCGCCAACAACCGCGCCATCGAGCGCAGTCGCGGCCGACGGCTGCTGCTGCTCAACCCCGATACGGTTGTGCCGCCGGGAACCCTGGAGCGGCTGGTGCAATTTCTCGATTCGAGCAGCGGCGCGGGGATCGTCGGCTGCAAACAGGTCGACGGACAGGGGCGGATTCAACTCACCTGGGGCCGCTTCCCCACGGTGCTCAGCGAGATCCAGCGCAAGTCGCGCCACATGCGGATGAGCCTCGATGACAGCGCGGTGCGCACTGCGCTGGAGGACAACCTCAACGGGACCTGCAATGTGGACTGGGTCGCGGGCTCGTGCATGCTCGTGCGGCGCGAGGTCGTGGACAAGATCGGCCCGATGGACGAGAACATCTTTATGTACTTCGAGGACATCGACTGGTGTCGCCGTGCGCGAGAGGCGGGCTTTCGGGTTTGCATCGACTCGCAGACCCAGATCGTGCATTTCGGCGGCGAGTCCGCGGCCACCGACAAGATCACATCGCTGATCGAGTACCGCCGCAGCCAGTTCTACTTCCTGCGCAAATATCGCGGACGGCTCTTCGGGCTGCTCACGCGGCTGTGGGTGCTGTTTAAAAGCTTGGGCTACCTCTCGCTGTGGGCAGTGCGCTACTGGTATCGCGGCGATCCCGAGGAGCGCTACGAGGCCGAGTGCATGGCCCTGGTCTACAAGAACATCGCCGCCCTGGCGCTGACCGGCAGGCTGCCGGCCAAGATCGAGCACTGAACGTGAAGCTGCTGACCCAGACCTTCCGCTACCGCTTCCTGCTCACGCAGCTGGTGGTCAAAGAGGTCAAGCTGCGCTACAAGCGCAGCGCCCTGGGAATCGGCTGGAGCCTGCTCAACCCGCTGCTGATGATGGGAATCTTCACGTTGATCTTCTCCAACTTCCAGAAGATCGCCATCAGTTTGCCGGGCCACGTGCCGTACTTCCTCTACTTCCTCTCGGGCTACATTCCCTGGATCTTCTTCAGCA
Source organism: Candidatus Alcyoniella australis (assembly GCA_030765605.1). Classification (NCBI taxonomy): domain Bacteria; phylum Candidatus Lernaellota; class Candidatus Lernaellaia; order Candidatus Lernaellales; family Candidatus Alcyoniellaceae; genus Candidatus Alcyoniella; species Candidatus Alcyoniella australis. Next base: position 876 of record JAVCCG010000070.1, on the reverse strand, counting down.
CGGCCACGGCCAACAGCCAGCTGTCGGTAGTGGCCAACTCATCGCTGGTCAAGCAGGTGCACTTCCCGCGTCACCTGCTGCCGTTGGCCACGGTGCTGGCCAATCTGGTGCACCTGTTCCTCAGCGGCCTGGTGCTTATCTGCTTCGTGGCCTTCACCCCCGGCGTAGGATTGCGGCTGAGCATGCTGCTGCTGCCGGTGCCGTTGCTGGTCGAGCTGGTGCTGGTGCTGGGATTGGCGTTGTTCGTCTCGAGTATGAACGTCAGCTACCGCGATGTGGGGCAAATTCTCGAAGTGCTGTTGCAGTTCCTGTTCTACCTCACGCCGGTGTTCTATACCCTCGATATTTTCTCCGGCCAGATGGCGACGGTGGGGCGCGTGCTGGCCTACAATCCACTGGCGCAACTACTGGCGCTCTACCGCTGGATGCTGCTGGGCACGCCCTGGCCCGGCTGGTTCGCGCTGTGGTATCCCGCGGCCTGGGGCGCGCTGCTTCTGGTTCTGGGTTGGCGGCACTTTAACGCCCGCAGCCGCACCTTCGCCAAGGAGCTGTAATGGCGCGACCGGCGATCAGCTTTGAGAACGTCTCGCTTAACTACCGGCTGTTCCACGAGCGCTCGGCGAGCCTCAAGGCTACGCTGATCAGCAAGGTCAAGCGCAGCGATACCTGCGAGATCTTCCCCGCGCTGAAGAACGTCGGCTTCCAGGTCGAGCACGGCCAGACCGTGGCGGTGATGGGGCGCAACGGTTCGGGCAAATCCACGCTGCTTAAACTGGTGGCCAGCATCTTCGATCCCTCGGCCGGACGCGTGCGAATCGACGGCCGCGTGGCCGCGCTGCTCGAGCTGGGCGCCGGGTTTCACCCCGACCTGACCGG